>NZ_JAYFER010000639.1:0-145948 GCF_055795065.1 Lyngbya sp. CCY1209 | reverse complement strand
GGGTGGGTTAGGCGCGGCAGTAATTTTTCGGAAAAACCCACAACTTTCCATCCGCGCCGTAACCCACCATTTCCTTTAATACGGTTAAAAAAATGGATCTGGATAGAGCGGTTTTCGATCCAATGAGATCCGGATGATCCCCCTAAATCCCCCTTGAAAAGGGGGACTTTCTAAATTGCTGTATTACGATTTCAAATGGGAATTAAGAAGAATTGAGTCGTCGAAATAGTTCATAAATCATTTTTTCATTGTCCGCCAAAATTATATTAACAGCTATTTTAGCCCGTTTTATAAGCAAACGCTGTGTTGGAGTCAAAGAATTTTCCGGGTCATTCTCATCATTCCACTTTTTCCCGTTCAATGAAGGCAAATATATCGTGTCTTGCAACATCGTAAAAGATTCGTATTGATGGGAATTTTCAATTTTTAGAATGCCCAAAAATTCATAAATTGCTGATAGTCTTTGCAAACCATCAATCACCTCCCAAATACCATCATGTCTTTGATTGACCAAAATTGCCGATATTGGTATCCCCATGAGGATCGATTCTATAAATGCTGACTTGCGTTGATTTGACCATTTAAAAGCAAGTGAATTTTGGTTGATTTCGAGATCGCCTTCCTCATATAGGCTGATCAACTCGCCGATAGACATTGAGTAACTGTCCGTCTTTATTTCTCGTCTTGTTTTGTCGATTTCTTCTTGTAATGACATTGCCGATAAGTCGAAAACTTTACAATTGATGATAACCCACGATAACAGTATATCATCGTAAGTTGTCAAAGTCCCCCTTACCAAGGGGGATTTAGGGGGATTTTTAATTTTCAAACATATTTCCCATTCCCTTCCCCGCCAGCCATCCCGTCGTCCAGGCATTTTGAAAGTTAAATCCCCCCGTCACCCCGTCGATATCGAGGATTTCCCCGGCGAAATACAACCCCGGACAGCGGCGACTTTCCATCGTCTTAAAATCCACATCTTTCAGACTCACGCCGCCGCAGGTGACGAACTCTTCCTTAAAGACTCCTTTTCCGTTGATTTGATATCGCCCCCGCTTCAATTCTTCCGTTAATCGATTTAACTCCTTTTTCGACAATTCCGCCCAGCGTTTTTTCTCGTCAATTTCCAACCGCAAAATCAGATATTGCCAGAGGCGACGGGGTAAATTTACCGGGGAGTGAGAAAAGAGCGATCGCTTCGGAAATTTCCCTTTCGTCTCCGATAACAGATCCCGCAATTTTTCCATATTCGACGACGGCAACCAATCGACAATCAAGGGGGTTTGATAGCGACACTCCTGCAAAAACCTCGCCCCCCACGCCGACAACTTCAACACCGCAGGGCCACTCATTCCCCAGTGGGTAATCAACAACGGCCCGGTTTGGGATAATTTCGCCCCCGGAAGCTGCAAATTCACCGTTTCCACCGACACCCCCGCCAACTCTCGCAGGGGTTTGTCGGCAATATTGAACGTAAATAAAGAGGGGACGGGAGGAATAATTTTATGTCCCAAATCCGCCGCCCAGCGATACCCCGCCGGACTGCTTCCGGTGGCAAATAAAAGGCGATCGCACCTCAAAACTTCCCCCGTCCGCAGCGACACCTCAAACCCGTTATCCAATTTTTTGACAGCCGCCGCAGCCGCCCGAGTTCGCAAATTCACCCCCGCAGTTTTCGCCGCATTCATCAAACAATTAATAATCGTTTCCGAGTCGTCCGTTGTCGGGAACATTCGCCCGTCCGCCTCGGTTTTTAGCCTCACCCCCCGGCGGGTAAACCAGTCCACCGTATCCTTAGCCTGAAACCGACTGAACGCCCCCCGCAACGCCTTTCCACCCCGGGGATAATTGCGGACAAACTGAACCGCATCGAAACAGGCGTGAGTCACATTGCAGCGTCCCCCCCCGGAAATGCGGACTTTCGCCAGGGGAGTTTTTCCGGCTTCCAATAGGGTAACATGGGTGTGGGGGTAAGTTTCCCGACAGGCGATCGCACCAAAAAAACCCGCCGCCCCGCCGCCAATCACAATTATTTCCATCGGTTCAACTGACATCTTTTTCCTCTTATTTTATCCGCGATCGATATAAAATAGATCGATATCTCCACAAATTATCTATAGCCGTGTGAAATGACAGGTAAAAATTCGATCCGCTCAAAGCCCCCAGAATTGGGGACGTCGGTGGCGAGTCCTTTTTCCAGGATTTACGATCGCGATCGCTCATTGCTATACTGAGTTAAAATGTCAAACGAAATTCCCCGTAAAACTCCGATGGATAGCATCAGCCTCAAGCAATTTCGCGACAACCTCCAAGATTGCATCGATCGCGTCATCAATCGACACGACCCCCTGAAAGTTACGGGGCAAAGCGGTTCCGACTTCATCGTCATCGGTGTCGAGGATTGGGAAGAAATCCAAGAAACCCTCTACGTCCTGCAAAACACCGACTTGATGCAACAGATCGCCCGCTCTTTTGACACCCATCGCAATAGCCAGGGCTACCAACCTTCAAGTGAGGAAACTGATGAGATCCTTGGTGTTTGAAGGGGATACATGGTTGGTGTATGAAGCCCTCAGACAAAAAGATGCCAAACAGCATCGCGTTTTGTGTCGGCTTCTCAAGGAAATGTTACGAGGCGATCCCGCCAAAGGCACGGGCAAGCCAGAACCGCTCAAACATCAGCTTTCCGGATTGTGGTCGCGACGACTCTCCCAAAAAGATCGGCTGATTTATAAATTCGATGACCGATATATTTACATATTTGCGTCGGCGGTCATTACGATTAAATGCGAGGGTTTCAAGCCAATTATATGGCAGTGTTGGGTGCGTTCCCACTCATCTTTCACCGGTCAAGTCGGTCGGTGACGGTTGGGAACGCGCCGACAATATCCCTCGCCGCCCATTTCTCCAATTTCTGAAACCATTTGGAACGCGCCACAACAATAATAAACCCAATCGGGAGAACCAAAAACTGTCCGAACATCCGCGCCACCAATCCACCCTGATTGAAAACCACCGACACCAACCCATCCGCCACCCGCCAAGACCACACTATTGTTAACAAAAATAGCAATAATCCCAACAGTCCCGCCTGTTTGCCAGAAATTCCCTCAACCCGCCGAAATACCAACGGACGCCGCAACTTTTTCACACCCCAGGCGATCGCATTTTGCACGCCAACCCCAACAGTCCCCAGCCCGATTAACTCGATCCAAACCCACACCAAAAATAGCCAACTCACCCGCAATTCTAGGGTGTGGGACGGAAATAAAAATAGTTTCAGGGTTGGGGTGTAATTATAGAGGCAAAAAATCGGCTACTGGAGGAGAAATTGAGGCAGTTGCAGGAGGTATCGGGGCGCGATCGCAATTTCTCTGACGCCACATAACAGCGTCGGCAGAAACACCGCCGCCAGGATAACACACCCGTACAAACCCCCCACCCACACCCGCCTGGAGAAGCGCTGGGGGTCGCTGAGGGCGTAATTTCCCACCGATAGCAATACCGCAGTAAATAATAGCATATTGCCGGCCCCGATCGCGGGAGCTGGCCCCGTCCTTCCCAACCCCCAAATCGCCGTCATCAGCAGTCCCAACAGCCCCGCCACGCACCGCCGCCAGAGGTGGTGCGCCATCGGCGGAAAGGGCTTTTCGTAGGGTTGGAGGAAGACGCAAACGGCGAAGAAAATGCCCCCGCCGAACATCAGAAATGAACCGATAATGAAGCGATGGACGACAAACGGTTTTTCGATTTCCGGGAGATCGAGACTTTGCTGAGTCCACCGAATCAGCGATCGCATCAATTGCGGATCGAAGGGGGCAATCAAATGATCGGCGCTTCCGGAAATCACCAATTTTCGCGCCGTTCCCTCTTGCCAATTACCGCAAGTTGTACTATTATTATTAATACAGGGCGGGTCGGGATTATCGGTCGCTTTCCGCAGCGTTTCCCGCACGTCTTTGGGGGGTTGATCTGTTCGTAGACTCCCGCGCCGAGGAATAAATTGGCGGGGGAAGTGGGGGCGGCATTTCCCGCCATTCCCAACACTATCGTCGATCGCAATTGCGGACTTGAGTCGCTAATTGCAGGGCGGTGGTTCCCCCCATAGAATGCCCCAAAATACCGATGCGATCGCGATCAAAGCGTCCCGGTTGACGGCGGATATAATCGAGAACCGTCCGGGCGTCGGCGAGGGTGTTTTTATCCAAATTTTCGATGGATTTTTCCCCCACTTTCAGCGGGTAGGATTCCCCGTAACCCCCGAAATCAAATGCGATCGCGGCGACTCCGTGGCGGGCGAATTCCACCGCCAAAGGCGCCATCATCTGTTTGCTATTATTTACCCCGTGACACCATATCATCACGCCGTGGGGCGCCGGTTGTCCGGTGGGGGTGTAAATGCGGGCGAAAAGGTTCTGTCCCGAGTCTCGGGGAATGACAACCGATTCCACGTCAATGCCGGTGGCGGGGTTGGATAGCAGGCACAAAATTAACGCGATCGCCACCAGCAGCAACCCGAAAATTCTCCGATGTCGTCCGGTTCGTCGTTTGTTCACATCGGCGCGATCGACGATAACGAATTGATTCGATATTCTACCACAATCTCCCCCAATTCTATCGGCACCGACCGAACGCCGGCTACGGGGAATTAATTATTTCAAAAAAAATAAAGAAATGTTAAAAATTTCGCCTTTTTTTGCCGGGGGGGTTGCTTTTTTGCTTGACTTCCGCTATTATTTTAGATAATGGGAATAGTTGCAAAAATTTTATTTTTTTACCCACCCGATTATAATCTTTATGTCAATAGTTTATCAGCGATCGCCCCTCCCCGTCAACCCCTCCCGATCGAACAGTACAAAAAAGTGGCGGTGAGGCATCGGGACAGGAAAAAGCGAGCTTAAATTAGGGCGCAAGCCGTCGCGCCCCGACCATCTAAAATTTCCCCCAAATGTACGTTCGAGATATTGGCGAACAAGGTTTATTAAAAATCGTCAAAAAATATTGTCCCCCCGACGTGGTGGGGGACGATGCGGCGGTGGTCGATTGTCCGGCCGATCGCGCCCTGGTCGTGACGACGGATATGTTGGTGGAGGGGTGCCATTTCAGCGATCGCACGACCCCCCCGGAGGCGGCGGGGTGGCGGGCGGTGGCGGCCAACCTCTCGGATCTAGCCGCGATGGGGGCATCGCCCTTGGGAATTACCGCCGCCCTGGGGATAACCGGAGAAACGCCCGTCGCCTGGGTGGAGGGATTTTATCGGGGGATGGCGGACTGTCTGGATCGGTTTCGGACTCCCATCGTGGGCGGCGACCTCTGCCGGTCCCCCGTCAACTCCGTATCGATTACGGCCTTCGGGGCGGTTTCTCCCGATCGCGTCATCCGGCGGACGGGGGCGAAACCGGGGTGGATGATCATCGCCACCGGGGTGCACGGAGATTCCCGGGGGGGGCTGGAATTGCTGTTGAATTCGGATGTAGGGGAGTCCCTATCGGAACCCGAACGGCGATCGCTGATCTTTGCCCACCAGTATCCCCGGCCGCGATTGGATGTTTTACCCGTCCTGGAGAAGTTGTGGGAAGCCGATCCGAATTTAATTGTCGCCGGGATGGATAGCAGCGACGGACTGGCGGACGCGATCGTGCAAGTCGCCCAAGCCTGCGGGGTGGGGGCCAGAATCGACACCCGCCATCTGCCCACCTCCGATGCGTTGAAAAAGCTGGTTTCGTCGCAGCAGGCGATGAAGTGGACGCTCTACGGCGGCGAGGATTTTGAATTGGTGTTATTTTTGCCGCCCGCCCCGGGCCAGCAGTTGGTCGCAGAATTAAAAGCGGGCGCGATCGTCGTCGGGATGACGACGGCCGAACCCGACATTATATTGACAGGCGAGGGAGAATCGGAAATTGAAACTCCCCTCACCCTCAGCGAAGGCTTTCAGCATTTTTGAAACCCCCCGGGGCAAGATGGCACGGGAAAAAAGAGTGAAAGCAATTTTCTTCCCTTTCCCCCGTCACATCCCCCAATTTTTCGGTTCAGTTATCCCGTCTTACCAGTGCTTCGCGACCAGTTCCGCCAAATCGACGACCCGCTGGCTGTAGCCCCACTCGTTGTCATACCAGGCGATCACCTTGACCAAATCGCCGTCCATCACCATTGTCAGGCTGGCATCGACGATGGAAGAGGCATCGTGTCCCCGATAGTCGCAGGAAACCAGGGGCAGGTCGCTGTATTCCAGGATGCCCTTCATCGGCCCTTCGGCAGCTTCTTTGAGCACTTGGTTGACTTCTTCGGCGAAGGTTTTCTTCTCAACCTGGGCAACAAAGTCCACCACGGAGACATTGGGAGTCGGAACTCGCATTGCAATTCCGTTGAGCTTGCCTTTCAGATCCGGGATCACCAGGGCGACAGCCTTAGCCGCACCGGTGGACGTCGGCACAATATTGAGAGCCGCGGCCCGCGCCCGTCGGACATCGCGGTGGCTGGCATCCAGCAGGCGTTGGTCGCCGGTGTAGCTGTGGGTGGTGGTCATCGTCCCTTTGATGATCCCGAACTTTTCGTGGATCACTTTCACCACCGGAGCCAGACAGTTGGTGGTACAACTGGCGTTGCTGACGACGTTGTGAGCGTTGGGATCGTAGGCGTGGTCGTTGACACCCATCACATAGGTCCCGATGTTACCGCCCTTGCCCGGAGCCGTGATCAGTACCTTTTTCGCCCCCGCCGACAGGTGCTTCGAGGCTCCTTCTTCGGTGACGAAGACACCCGTCGCTTCAATAATCAAGTCGATGCCCCATTCGCTCCACGGTAAATTGAGTGGATTGCGATCGGATACGCACTTGATCGTTTTGCCGTTGACCGTCAGAGAATTTTCATCGGCTTTGATGTCCACGCCCTCCAACGTACCCAACATGGAGTCGTACCTCAGCAGATGAGCATTCGTTTTAGGGTCCGAGGTATCATTGATAGCGACCACGTCGAGGTTCGTGTTGTCTCCTCGGGTCAGCCAACAGCGCATAAAATTGCGTCCGATCCGTCCAAAACCGTTGATTGCGACTTTAATCACCTTGTTCCTCCTAACGATGGCATCGCCCAACTCAGGCTCACGCCTTCTCAAAATGAGTTCCTATTGACCCCAATCATACCGTAAAGGCTGACCTCTTCTTACGTTTCAGTATTCAATCTTGGAGTTTTTTGCGATCGCGGACGGGAATTCGGGTGTCGGGCGTCGGGTGGGGAGTCGGGAAGGGTCAGGGGGCACCGACAACAATCCCCCAGGCCCCCATCTCCCCAGTCGCTTTTCCGGGGGGTCCTGGGTCGGATGGGGGGGGACGGAGCCGAAAACGCCGGGGATCGTCGGGGGATCGCGATCGGAGAAGGGGACCCACCGGGGGCCGCCGACTCCATCTGGCGTCCGCGATCGCGCCCCTCTCCGACGGCGGTCGCCGGACATCGGAACCCCCGGTTTCCCGGGATGCGATCCGGTGATTTACGCTTATTGCAGGTATATAGTATACAACTACGTAAAGCGTTCAATTCTGACCGAAGAGGATCGATCGCCTAGAATGCATTCTGGAGAGAGCCCACTGATGAGTGTCCGGCAACGGACAATTCTTGATATGATAATCGCCTGTTACGGGCGTGGTGTGGTGTGTTGAGGAGCAATTGATGCCTAATACTGTTGAATTTAATGGCAGGCCGTTTCATTTCATCGGGATCGGTGGAATTGGAATGTCAGCCCTCGCCTACATTTTGGCGAAACGCCAGTTGCCCATTTTCGGCTCGGACCTTCAAACCAGCCACATAACTCGGCGTTTGCAAGGGATGGGAGCCCACATTTTTTGGAGTCAAGATGCCAGCAACTTTGACATTTTTCGGTCTCCCAATGGCAACGGCACGATGTCGCATCGGAGCGGCGCGACCGCCCCGGCCGTGAGTCCCGAATCCCCGCCGGGGGAGGGATGGGGAGATGGGGGGACGGGGACGCCGACATCGGACGGGTCAAACGGGAAAGGGCCATCGTTTTCCGGGTTCCAACTGCCGCAGGTGATCTGTTCGACGGCCATCCATCCCCAGAACGCCGAATATCAAGCCGCCCTCCAATTGGGATGCCCGATCTTTCATCGCTCCGACTTGCTGGCCGCCTTGATCCGGGACTACCAAAGTATCGCGGTCGCCGGCACCCACGGAAAGACGACGACGAGCAGCCTGATCGCGTTCCTGCTCCTGGAGGCGGGTTTGGATCCGACCATTTTGATCGGGGGGGAAGTGAATGCTTGGGAAGGGAACGCCCGCATGGGGCGCGGTCCCTACATGGTCGCCGAAGCCGACGAGTCCGACGGCTCCCTGGTGAAACTGGCCGCCCGGATCGGGGTGGTGACAAACATCGAACTCGATCACCCCGACCACTACCAAACCCTAGATCAAGTCGTCTCTACTTTTCAAGTCTTCGCCGGCCAGTGCGAAACCGTCGTCGGCTGCATCGACTGCGAAACCGTCCGCGATCGCATCCGGCCGTCAGTGAGCTACAGCCTCAACCCCCAGTCGGATGCGGACTACACCGCCGATGAGGTTGAATATCACCCAGATGGCATCGTCGCTCGGGTGTTCGAGGGCGGGCGACCTTTGGGCCGGCTCCGATTGCAACTGCTCGGACGCCACAACCTCAGCAACGCCCTGGCCGCCGTGGCCGTGGGGCGGTTACTCGGCTTGGAGTTTTCCACCATCGCCGACGCGGTGGCCCGATTCCAGGGAGCCAAGCGCCGGTTTGAATACCGGGGTCATTGCGGCGGCATCCAATTTGTGGACGACTACGCCCACCACCCCAGCGAAATTCGCGTCACCTTGGCCGCCGCCCGCCTGCGGATGCAACCCCCGCCCCCGACAGCTCTCACCTCCGTGCACCCCACCGCCGCGATCAAACGGGTGATCGCGGTTTTCCAACCCCACCGGTACAGCCGCACCCGGGCTTTTCTCGAAGAGTTTGCCGAGTGTTTCGGCGACGCCGACCTGGTGCTCCTCACGGACATTTACAGCGCCGGCGAACCCGATTCCGGGGCGATCGACGGCCAGCAACTGGCCGACCGCATCGCCCGCCACCATCCCCGCGTCGATTATCAGCCCACCTTGGAGGCGGTCACAATCCGGCTGCGGGAACTCCTGAAACCGGGGGATTTGGTATTGTTTCTCGGCGCCGGCAACCTCAACCGAGTCATTCCAGAAGTCATGGCATTTTTTCAAGACTCCGATGGCCAGTCCGAGGCTCATCCGACCGAATGTGCGTGACGGGATTCGATCTCTCGATGTGCTGACTCAATTCCAGGCATTTCTAATTAAATAAGTATTCGATTATGGTCATGACTGTTTCCTCTGGCTCTCCAGGTCAAGTGAATGGGCAACCCGTTCGCCAATCCTCTCCGAAGGAGAATCGCTGCATCGCCCTGTTGGGCAATGACTGTCTGATTCAGTCTCGGGTTTCCCTGGCTTCGTTGACGTCGTTTCGGGTCGGCGGTCCGGCGGAGTGGTACGCGGCACCCCGCTCCCTGGATCAGTTGCGGGCCTGTTTGGAATGGGCTAATTCTGAAGCCCTGCCCGTCACTTTGTTGGGGGGCGGCTCGAATTTGTTGGTGAGCGATCGCGGGCTGCGGGGATTGGTGATCGGCACCCGCCACCTGCGACAGATCCACTTCGACCGGGAAACCGGACGGCTGACGGTGGGTTCGGGGACATCTTTGCCCCGGCTGGCCTGGAAGGCAGCTCGCATGGGCTGGCGGGGTCTGGAATGGGCCGTGGGCATCCCGGGAACCGTGGGGGGGGCGGTCGTGATGAACGCCGGCGCCCACACCGCCTGCACGGCGGATATTTTGGTCGGCGCCAACGTCCTCGACCGCGCCGGAAAGTTGAACGTGTTGACCCCCGACCAGCTCGATTACCGCTACCGCACCTCCAACTTGCAGGGGGGCGATCGCCTCGTCACCCAAGCCACATTTCAGTTGCAGCCCGGCGCCGACCCGGGTCGGGTCATGGCCGAAACGGCCGAACATTTCCGCCGCCGCCGGATGTCCCAACCCTACCACCTCCCCAGTTGCGGCAGCGTCTTCCGCAACCCTGGCCCGAAAGCCGCCGGGTGGCTGATCGAGCAGACGGGTTTGAAGGGTTATCAGATCGGTCGGGCCCAGGTCGCTGAACGCCACGCCAACTTTATCTTGAACTGCGGCGGGGCGACGGCCAGCGATATTTTCCAACTCATCCACCACGTCCAAGAACGGGTGGAACATCGGTGGTCCTTCCGGCTCGAACCGGAAGTCAAAATTTTGGGGGAGTTTCGAGCCTCCTAGGATCGAGCTACTCTAAAATACAAAGGGTGGGGCGGGTTTTGACTCGCCAACCCCTCGGTCGGGGGGAGACAATGAAACCGACCGGCGGTAGAATCGAAGTCCCGATGCACTTGGGAGTGCCGAGAGTGGCAAGGTTGGCGATTCTCGCCCGACAAAATGTCCGACCCCAAAGAATTACCCGATCGCGGGGGCGGCAGCGGAAAGCGAACGAGAAGTCAAAACCGACCCGCGTTCAACTCCTGATAAGATCAATGTCAACAGTGGGGTCGGACATCGCCTCACTCTAAACTGCGAAACCCAAACCCACGCCGTTTGGGCCCAGAAGCCCGCGTCAGACCCGCCGGGTCAACGCCGGGAAGATGTCACGACAGTCTCAGAGTGTTCTAAGCGCGACGGAAATTAGTTATGACACAAGGAAAAGGATTTGGTGGCGGCTTCGGCCTCGGCAAAATGAAGGAACTCGCCGATGCGTTTAAAAAAGCGCAGCAGGTCCAGGAGGGAGCCAAAAAGCTTCAGGAAGAGTTGGACGAACTCGAAATTTTGGGAGAAGCCGGCGGCGGTTTGGTCAAGGTCTATCTGAGCGGCAACCAAGAACCCCGCCGCGTGGAAATCTCCCCGGACGCTCTGGGCGAGGAGCCGGACGTGGTGTCCGACCTCGTCCTGGCGGCGATGAAGGATGCCTACAACAATTCCACCACCACCATGCGGGAGCGCATGGAGGAGTTGACCGGAGGACTGAACTTGCCGGGAATCTAAACAAACAGGTGGCAGTCGCCCGCCCGGTCGGGACTCTTGAACATCCCAAAACCTCCCGTTCACGGACTCCGAAGCGAAAGCTGACGGCCCGAAGTTGACTGCCGAGCGCCATAGATTTTGGCACATCTCCCTAACTTCGAGCGCCCCAAGTTGGGGAGAATCCTTCTGCTGCGCCGCGATCGGATTCGGGCGGACACCGGAACTCGAACGGCTATGTACGCCGGGGCGATTTTCGCGATCGCTTTTTGATACCGCCGCAGCCCCAACCGCTTCCCCCGATGCCCGACTTCCGAGAACCGCACTCGAGATATTTCGGTTATAGCGACGAGCGCTCGTCTGTTTACAGTTTCGTCCAGGGGGAAAAACCTTGAAATCCTGATGACCCGGGAATTTCCCATCCCTACACCCGTTGCCCTGAGCGGAGTCGAAGGGCTACACCCCAGTGCACAGCGCTATAATTTTCAGAACTCGACCCTAACTGACTGTGAAACCCAGACCCTATCGGCTGCTATTCGTCTGCCTCGGCAACATCTGCCGGTCGCCCTCGGCAGAAAATATCATGAATTACCTGGTCGAAAAGGCCGACCTCGGCGATCGCATCGTCTGCGATTCCGCCGGCACCTCCAGCTACCACATCGGCTCCCCCCCCGACCCCCGCATGACCCAGGCGGCTAAAAAGCGGGGAATTTTCCTCAAAGGACAAGCCCGCCAGTTCATGCCGGAGGATTTTGAAGCCTTCGACCTGATTTTGGCGATGGACCGCGACAATTACCAGCAAATACTCTACCTCGACCGCCCCGGAAAATACCGCGATCGCGTCAAACTCATGTGCGACTTCTGCCGCCACCACACCCTCCGGGAAGTTCCCGACCCCTACTACGGCGGTCCGGAAGGGTTCGACCGCGTGATCGACCTGCTCCTCGACGCCTGCGAAGGCCTCCTGGAATTCGTCGTCCGCCAACAGGAAATTAATTGATAATTGATAATTGATGATTGATCATTGTCAATTGACAATCATCACCCCCCGAGGATAGAGGTTTTGCAGTTTTAGACCCTCCCCCCACCGGGTCGATACACCGTTCGATTGTCAATTAATCATTATTAATTGTTAATTATCAATTTTAATTGTCAATTGACCAGAACGCCCCCCCGACAATCGAGGTTTTGCAGTTTTAGACCCTCCCCCACCGAGTCGATTGTCAATTAATCATGATTAATATTATTAATTGTCAATTGACCAAATCGTTTTCGATCGCGAACCGCAGCAGTTCGGCGCGGTTGTTGCTCTCGGTTTTTCTCAGCAGGCTGCTGACGTACTTTTCGACGGTGCGGGAACTGAGGTGGAGAGAATCCCCAATTTTCGCGTTCGAGAGGCCCTCGGCGAGTAAATCCAAAACCTGCTGTTCCCGCTCCGTCAGGTGGATGGTGACGGCGGGTAACGTCGCAGAATTGTGTCGGTTTTCCGTCGGACTCGCGTTGGTCTGGCCCGGGTCGGAAAGCCGGGTTCTCCACTCCGCCTCGATCAACTGCGATCGCTCCAATAGCGATCGGATCACCACCCCCAACTCTTCGAGTTCAAACGGCTTGGGGAGGTAGTTGTCGCACCCCAATTGATAGCCCCGAATTCGCTCTTGGGTGCTGGTATGGGCGGTCAAAAAAATCACCGGCAGCAGGCGGAAAGCCGGCTGGGACCGCACCTGCTTGACTAGCTCGAAGCCATCCATCTCGGGCATGGCGATATCCGTTACAATCAGGTGAGGTTGGTGCTTCTCCACCAACTTCAGGGCTTCCTGACCATTTTCGGCGGAAATGACCAGATAACCCGACATTTCCAGATAATCACTAATCGAGAGGCGAGTCCCCAAATCATCGTCAACAACCAGGAGTGTCAAAGGCATAGAGACTGGGGATGAAAGACTGGAGAGCGATCGAGAACTGGAGATTTTGAGTCTTGAGAGATGTTACAGATCGGCCGATTCACTGACAACTTTCCGGACATTAACAATTCATACACGATAGCGCTGTGCCATCTCAATTGGGCGAGAGCATCCAAATCAATCGAAAACTGAAATAGGTGTTCAGTTTAGCATTATATCCAGTTTTGCAGTGCATCGGGATCGGAGCTGAAAACGGATGCGATCGCCCCGGGAGTCGGCAGTCGGCGATCGGGAATTTGATAGCCATCCGCTTTCGGTCAACTTCCCACCCTTCGGAAATCTGGGAATTTTGTGATGTCCCAACTGTTCGGGCGACCGCTAGAACTGCCAAAATTGGAGATCGAGCAATGATCGCTCGCGTGTTGAGAGTCGGGTGAGGAGGACTGACCTTGAAACCCTGTAGGCGAAGGTATCGGAGCGGGGAGTGAGAAGTGAGGAAGGATCAGAATTTCTCAATTCTCACTTCTTTTCTCTCCCTACACCCTACACCCTACACCCTACACCCACGCGCCACGCCATATGAACCCATTCCTTCTTGCCGCCCCCCTCATCCCCCTCCTCGCCGCCGCCCAGATGGTCGCCACGGTGGCGAGAATCGGCGACGGCGACACCCTCACCGTCAATGCCGGGGGACGCGATACGACGATCCGGCTGGCCTGCATCGACGCGCCGGAATCCGGCCAGACCGGGGGTTCCGAAGCCACCCGCAGGCTGGCGCAACTCGCCCCGCCGGGGGCGTCCTTGACCATTATTCCGGTCGATCGCGATCGCTACGGGCGGTTGGTGGCGGTGGTGTTCAGCAATGGCATCAACGTGAACGTGAAATTGGTCGAGGAGGGGCGGGCGATCGTCTACCGCCGCTATCTGCACAAGTGCCCCGACAGCCGGGAAGCCCTGTTGAGGGCCGAAGAACGGGCGAAAGCCAGTCGAATCGGCTTCTGGAGCCAGCCGAAGTGCCCCCCCGAACAATTCCGCCACGGCGATTGTCCGGCGAGTGTCCCACCCGCCCGGAATCGGTGCGACCCGTCCTATCCAAGTCTCTGCATCCCCCCGAACTCCCCCGATTTGGACTGCGGTGACATTCCCCACCGCAACTTCCCGGTCAGGGGAGGCGACCCCCACCGGTTCGACCGGGACGGCGACGGGATCGGGTGCGAGGGTTAACCTATCCCGACTCCCGACTCCCGACTCCCGACTCCCGACTCCCTGTTCCCTGGGCGCAGCACTAGATTTGAGCGGACATCATATCACCCCCCCACCACAAACGGCTCGGACTCGGGAAAGTGCCACTCTCCCCGGATGCGTTCGGCCACCAGAGGGTAAATCAAAAACTTGGGGGGACATCCGGATTGGACATCGATCCGCAACCCCGAATAGGGGCGGCGCTTGTGCTTGCCGTGGCCCGATCGCCCCACAAATCGGCGGGATTCGGCCACCACCCGGCGCTCATTTCCCGCGATCGCCTCTTCGAGTTCCGGCCCCTCGGGGCGCTGGCGGCGCAGGCTGTAACCGCTCCCCCCGCAGACGATCCAGTGGATGTGGGAGTCAGCCGAACCGGTATCGCGGGTGTACAGGTGTTCCAGACAGTGGGCGTGGCCGTTGAGGACCAGATCCACCACCGGACGGCTTCCGTTGCGATCGCCGATCGCCTCGGCGACCGCATTCAACACCGCCCGCAGGCGGTGGCGGACCGCCAGGGTTTGGGCCTGATTCCACTTGGTGGCTTCGGTGACGTAGGGGGGATGGTGGAAATACAGCACCCGCCCCCGCACCTGCGAGGTATTCCAGGACTCGATCAATCCCCGTTCCAGCCATCCGAGTTGCTCGAAATCGATGACGGATTTGGAATTGACGTGGAGATTTTTTTCGATGTCGAGCTTAATTTCGTCGATTTGTTCCAATTTAGCGTTGAGATCGTCGAGGTGGTCGCGATCTTCGGGACTGTCCGGGTTGAGGCGGGCGATCGCTTCGGTGAACTGTTGTTTTTCCCGTTCGACCTGATTGAGGCGGTCGATGAGTTCTCGCCGGCGGGCGCGGCCTTCCGGGGTGTTGGGGAGGGGTACCGGGTCGTTGAACGTGTTGGAGTCGAGGGCGAAAAAATCGATGCCGCCCCGGCGGAATTGGTAGTAGCGGTTGGGCAGGCGGGTGAAGAGCCCGATTTCGTAGCGCAGGCAGCGGCTGTTGCCGACTTTCCCCCGATAGTGGCGGTCGAGGTGTTCCCTCAATTCGGCGTCGCGGTACAGTTCCAGACAGTCCAGAAAGGCCCGGGCGTAGGCTTGGCCTTGGAAGGAGCCGTGGCGGCCGATGTCGAAATCCACCTGCGATCGCAACAGGTGGCGGATGGTGCCGACGAAGGGGGCGACGAACTGGTAGAGAAAGGGCAGGTCATAATAGTCGTGATTTCCCGGGACGGGCAGGATCGGGAAGTCGAAGGTCATGCGGTCGTAGGCGATCGCCTTGGGGTTGTCGCCCCCGACCAGAAACTCCCGGTAGGGTTTGATGAAGTTGGGGTAATAATACTCGCTCGACCCGACCTGATAGACCACATCGCCGGTGTGCAGCAGAAATTGACAGTCGGGGCGGTGTTTCAGGAGCAGTTCCGCGATCTGGCGCTGGGGGCGGTGGCCGCGGTGGTAGCCCGTGCCGCTGTCGCCGATCGCCAGAAAGGAAAATTCGGACTCATCCGGGTCTGCCTCCCCGAAAACCAGGCGGGTTTGGTCGATATTGTGCCGGGCGATCGCCGGTTCTTGCCACCGCACGCGCTGTTTCATGCGGCGAATTTTGGTGGCGGTGGATGGGTCGGAACGCAGTTGCATGATATCTCTCGGTGATGGCGGTCCCCCTCAATTGTGCCTAGGAATACATTTGAGTTTCCAGGGCCTTGAGGGTTTGCTGTCTGTTTTTCTGGTGTTTGAACAACTGCCGCAGGTCCAACCGGGAATTCAACGTCGTCGGTTCGGGGTGTCCGTCCGGGCGGCGACGCAGGGCGTCCACCCCGTCCAACTCCGCCATCAGACTCCGGTAGGCTGCGACACCCGAGGAGACTCTGAACGGGTGGTTTTCCGGACTGCCGAGGGAGCCCACCGCCTGCCACGTCTGACCCCGGGTCGGGCGCGATGTCGGGGCATCCGCCGCGATCGCCCTGTCCCGGTCGGGGTGGGCGATGCCCGACCGCAGCTTTTCGGCGGGGGAGAGTTCGGCCACCCGGGCGACAGCCACCCGGGCCGCCGTTTCGAGGAAGGCGTTGACCCCGCCGATTTCGTGCATCCCGGACAACAGGCCGAGCCCCCCCCGGGAGACGGTTTCGTAGGCGGACTCAGCCAGGGCGCCGGGCCGGACTTCCACCCGCTCGGGGACGGTGTCGGGAATGACATCGGGGTGAGTCTCCAGGACGGAGGCTTTGACCGCCGCGATCGCCTCCCAGGATTCGTGCCAATCTTCCCCGTCAAATTCGTCCTCGAACTCGAGGGGTCGCTCCCGCAGCAGTCGGCAGATCGACCGGCACACCTCGGGAAGTTCCGCCTTCGTCATCCAGGCGTCGAAGGCTTCGAGGAGTCCCGGGTCGGAGGTGTCCCGGCCTCGCCGCAGGCGATCGTAGGTGGAGAGGAACCCCTGTCGGTTCTCCTCGGCGATGGCGGGGTCGGTGTAAATCCTGTTGATCATTGTCGCGTCAACGGCCGTCACCCAGGCGATCGCGCTCGTCCGCAAATAATATTTTTTGAGTATGATAGGTCGGCCCGATGTCAGGACGATCGCATCCAGGCGGGTCAAATTCTCGAAGCTGGGAATCACTTCCCCCGCCCGCCAATATTGATAGGTGGTGCGGAGCGCCCGCTGTTCGGGCGGGTCGAGTTCGGAGATCGCCAGGGTGGATTCCAGGCAATTTTCGATCGCCACCAACCGGGAATTGTAGGTGGCGATGGTGTAGCGCTGGCCGATTTCCGAATATAAAGGGGAAGAAAAAACGAGGTGGTCAAGCAAATTGAGCGCCGCCGGATCGTCGGTTTCCAAACCCGAAATCAGGCGATTGTAGGCTTCAAAACAGCGAATTTTGCTGCGATCGTGGATGGCAGATTGGACGACCAGGGAATTGATTTTGCGGTCGATATTGTAGGCGGAATTGAGGAGGGTGTGCAAGATCAAAAAGGCATCTTTTCCCTGCAATCCGCACCCTTTCAAACGCAGGTTCGTGCCTTCGGTGCAGTGCGGGGGGATTTTGACCTCGTATTTTTTTCCCGTCATCACCGTGACCGGTTGATTTCCCCCAAAGGTGGCGAGTTGGGAGGGCAAAAAAATGTGGTAGAGTTCGTCCTTACTCCAATCTTGGACGGTGCTGGCGGGGCTCTCTTCGTCGGTTTCCGGGTAGATATTTTCCACCCAATGTTGTGCCCGCTTGATGGCGGACTCCACCGTGCCCCCCGCCGTTTCGTAGGCCGCTTTTCTGGCTTCCGAAGCCCGGTGTCCGAGCGCGTCCCCCATTTCCGAGGCGGTTTTTCGGGCGTTTTCGGTCGCTTTTTCGGTGACGTTTTTTCCCAGCTCCGAAGCCTGCCGACTCACATTTTTGGGCAGGTCGGACACCTTTTGGCTTACAGCATTCCAAAACGACGACTTTTTGCGATCGCCCATCATTCCCAACTCCATAAAATTTGACGGTCTCAAACGGCCCGTGCGGCCGGTTTTATTTTAAAAAACGAATCGCAACAGCAGGGGAGCCGCCGTCTGAAAGAATCTCATGAACACCCCGCTGCCCCCCTCGACCTCCGTGGGGGTTTGGCGAATTTCGAGCACTTCCACCAGTTGGCCGGCTACCTGTTCCCCCTCCGGACTCCCCAACCGGGCGTAAAGTTGTTGGGCGTATTTCGCATCCGCGATCGCCCGGGGCAGTTGGCCGAGGTCGGCTAAGGCCATGCTGCGGGCGAAATAGGCGGCGGCTAAATTCGGCTTCAGGTCGAGGGCGAGATTGTAGTAGTCGATGGCATTATTATAATTGCCTTCCAGGGCTTCCTGAACCCCCAGGCGATAGAAATCTTCGGCATTGCCGACGCTGGCGGGCAGTCCCACCACCCCCACCAGTTGGGCCTGGTTGATCATGGCATTTTCCACGATCGCGTTGCTGAGGTAGGCGCCCCGCAAGTCCGCCCCTGCTAGGTTCGCATCCGTGAGGTTCGCCCCCGTCAAATTGGCGCCGTGGAGGCTGGCCCCCGTCAAGTTGGCCCCGGTCAAATTGGCCCCGGTCAGGTCGGCGCGGCTGAGGTTGGCCCCGACCAAATTGGCCCCGGCCAGGTCGGCGCCCGCGAGGTCGGCCAGTACCAAACCGGCGCCGGCCAAATTACAATTGGGGCATTGTTGGGTGGACAGCAGTTGCCGGATCGCCTCTAAATCCTCCGCCCGGGCGGGGCCGAAGGGGAGGAGGGCGACAGACAGGGCGATCGTCGTCAGAATTGGAAATTTCATGGTTTTAGCCTGTAGGAGGTGTTAAACCGGGGGCGACAGTTTCCCCGCTTCGCCGCTCCGTCCGCGCGATCGCGATCGCTCTCACGGCGGGAGTTGATTCAAATCACAATCCCGGACTCGTCCCATCACGGTCATTTCGGAAACGGGGAGAGATAATAGGAGTATAGCGTTATCTGAGTTCCCATGCTGGCGCAGTTTTCCCCTCCTTCTACCAGTCTAGATGCTCTCATCGAGCGAATTTTGATGTCTCGCCAGATCACCCGAGACGATCAAAAACAATTGATGAATCTGCTCCTATCCAAAGAATGCCTCAGCGACGAAGAACACAACTGCATTAACGAAGTTTTTGATCGCCTCCGCCGGGGGTTGCTCCACGTCGTCGAGTGAGTTCGATCACGTCCAGCTACAGGATACTGTTATTTGCCAGCGGGGAATCGGTCTGTCCAGGTCGTTCCCCGTTTGGTTTTTGGGCGCAGGGGGTAAGGGGGCGGAGGAAGCGGAGGGAGGGGAGGGAGTAAGGGAAGCGGAGGAAGAGAAACGGGTGGAACATCCGCACCGCTTGGGAATTAATTCCCAAGCTAATAGCCAAAATCATATTCAGATGATTGGGGAATTTGTACGGATCTGACTATAAATTTGCCTCCGGTCGCCTCCGGTCGCCTCCGGTCGCCCCTGTGCCCTTCTCACTCATTCGGGATTGGAACTAAATTTCTGATAGGGAAACCGCCCCCGCTCCGAATCGAACCATTGATTCCAGAGTGCCGTATTTTCCGGGCTGGTGATGGTCGAGTTGACCACCCTTCCCCACTCCCGGCTGTTGAGGGGCAAGATGCAGCCGTAATCTTCAAAGGTGACGGGTTGTCGGGGGACCAGCGGGAAGGCGTCGAAATCTTGTCCCTGTCGCCACAATTCTCCGAGTAGTAAAATGCCGTCGCCGGCGATGCCGTCGAGTTCTCCGGCTTGCAGGCGGCGGACGCCTTCGGCCCGGTCGGGGAGGGCCTCCCACGTCGCTTCCGGATAGATGGAGCGAAAATCGTCGTCGGTGGTGGTGGACTCCAGAAATCCGACGGTGACTTGTCCGGCGGTGACGGGTTCGAGTTGGGTTTCGGACACTCGGGTGGGATCGAGGCGATCGCGATCTTCACTCCGGACCAAGAGCTGAATCCCGGTGGTAAAAAAGGGAATGGAAAAATCGACTTTGGCTTCCCGTTCGATGGTGACGCTGGCGGCTTCGCAGACGAGATCCAGGTTGCCGTTTTGAACAGCCTCGAAGCGATCGCCGAGGGTGACGACGGTCAAATCCAATTCGAGCGATCGGCTCAGTTCTTCTTCGAGTTGAGAATGGATCAATTCGATCAGATCGACGGCATATCCCGCGATCTCGCCCTCGTCGTCGAGATAACCGAAGGGGACGGCATCGGTCCGCACGCCGGCCCGCAGGACGCCCGTCCGCTCGATTCGCTCCAAAACCGTTTCCGCCAACGCGGGCCAGCCAAAACTGACGCTCAGAAATAAACCGAGTAGGGGAATTGCAAATCTTTGATACATCGAAAAATTGTTTCAGGTTTTTTCAGATCGGACGCATCCGGCGGCAAATTGCTCCCCCGGGGAGCAGAGCCATTTCATTTGGGGGGCCCAGGGGCCCAGGGGAAATTTTTCGGAGTATAAAGGTATTTTTCACCTAAAAAAACTCTCGATGGGTCCCAACATCACCAGTTCCAACCATCTCCCCCGACTATTTTCACCCGAGAATGAAACGGCCCCGCCTCGGGGAGAAGACGCACCCATCAGAAATAGCACTAATCCCGAAACCCTGGCAAGGCTTCAGTTTGCCCCCAGCAGGGCTTGCTGTCCCTCGGGAGAGGTGACGTAGCCCAAAAATGCCTGAATTTCCGGCGTGACTGGGGTTTTGTAAACGTAGGACAGTTGTCGCTGGTAGGGATAATTTGCGGCTTCCGGCGTGACTCCATCGATGGGAACCACCCGCACGGTTTGCTGGTTCGCCACCTGGGCGTAGGTGGCATAGCCGATGCCGTCTTGATTCAACTGTCGCAGCATTCCGGTGGTTTCGTCCCGCGGCAGGGTGGTGATGTTGGGGGTATTGCCGAAGTTTTGACCGCCGAGGGCCAGTTCTTGGAACACTTGATGGGTGCCGCTGACGGGGGGACGGTTGAGAACCCGGATCGGCGCGTCGGGTCCGCCGACTTCGGACCAGTTGGTAATTTGTCCGGTGAAAATTCCCCGCACTTGGTCGGAGGTCAGCCCCCGCCGGTAGGGGTTCTCGGCGGACACCACCAGGGCAATTTGGTCGAGGGCGACGGGGACGGCGACCAACCCCTGATTTGGTTCCTGGGGGGTGAGGGGGCGAGAAATCGCCGCCAGGTCCGCCTGTCCGCTTAAAACGGCTTGGATGCCGTTGTCCGAGCCGGTGGCTTGGGTGTCAACTGTTGTTCCCGGAAACTTGGATTCAAAGCCGGATTTCAGGTTTTGATTGATCGTCACCATTGCGGTGGACCCGTCGATGCTGACGGCGGTTCCGGCGGGGACGGACGTGGGCGGCGTGAACACCAGGGCATCGGGCGGCGGGGGCGGCGGGGGCGGCGCCGGGGCGAGGGGTGTGGGGGCGTTTCCTTGGATTTCCTCGGCGGACTGTTTGCTGAAGAACCAGTAACCGACGCCGGCGAGGATGAGGAAAATCAAAATATAGACAATCGGAGGGGGGCCACTTCGTTTCGCCATGATTTTAATTGCCAGATCAAATTACACTTTAAATGGAGATTTTAACGGTTTTCCCCGAGTTGTTTTAACCGTTGAGAAACGGTTTCTTCCCAACGGCTCGGATCGCCATCGAGGGTTCCGGTGTCCGCCGAATTTGAAGAGAGTTCGGCCAGGGCTTGTTGTTCGAGCGATCGCATCTCGACTTCGTTTTTTGCCTGTTCAAATTGCGATCGCGCCGAGTTCATATCGAATTCGTCGTTAACTTTGGCGATCGCGGCTAGGGCTTCGTTGATCTCCTGCAAATCTTTGAGGTTGTCTAACTCCATTTTGGCGGTTTCGAGTCGCATTCGCTCTTGATTGAGTTTGCTTTGGGACAGATTCACATAATTTTCCGCCTGTCGCACCCGCTCTTCTAACTGGGGTAAAATTTTCTCAATTTGCATGATATTTGATACCGCCAAACGGGCGCCGGCGGTGTCTCCGTTTTGTTGGGCGGCGATCGCTTTTTGTTCGAGTCGCTGCATCTCCCGCACTTTCCCCTCGTACCGCTGTTTCGCCCGCCGGTACACCTCCATTTGGGTGGAAACCACCTGAGCCAGTTGTTTGACGGTTTCCTGCATGGTTCGCAGGGACGCTTCCGCCACTTCCAGGGAGTCCGGGGACGCTTCCTCGGTTTCGGAGCTGCCCCAGAGCCAATTCCAGGCGGATATGGTCACTTTTCCGGCTCTATCGCCCATCAGCCAGTAAATAAACCCTTTCACCCTCGCGAGTCTCCCCAACTTGAGCGCCACTCTCAGTTTATCTTAGGTTGTCAGTTATGGCACGACAGGAATTAATGAGGACATTTGGGAAATTTCACCACAGAGGCACAGAGAACACGGAGAAGTTGTTGATCTTCATCAAATGACTGAGTTGAATCGAAAATTACTAATTCATCGCCGATACTTTTGTCGCCATTTTCTGGCTGTAATCGAAGTTTTTCTGGTACTGAATGACGCGATCGCGGGCGATTTCATAGTTGTCACTTTCGGGGGGAACTTGCCCCATCAATTCTGTCGCGACTTGCCAATTTTGGGCGACGATATTCCAGTCTTCTTCGGAGTCGGCGGTTTGTGCCAAATTGGATGCGATCGTCGCTTTGTTGACGGCTTCTGAGAAAGGATCGGGAGGGATGACGGGTTCCGGTTTTTCGGGTTCGGAAATTGCTGTTTCAATGGGTTTCGGTTCTTCCTGGGATGGTGCGATCGCTTCCGATTTTGTCGGTTCTACCGTTTCAGCCGTGGTGACGGGAGGGGTGCGATCGGTAAAACTGCTAATCACCGTTCCGATATATTCGGTATGTCGAGAAAATGCGTAAATAGATGAAATCGTGACACATGAAACGAGGGCGATCGTGCAGAATTTAATAACGCTTTTAGCCCGGATATGCTTGCGAATCAAAAATTCTGCTTGATATAAATAAAGGATTGCAATCAGCCAAATGACCGTCGCAGTATTATTCCATTCCTCCATCCGATCTCGATATTGGTAATAACAGGAATTTGCAAAACTGCCGAAATAATAACAGTCATCTCCGGGCAAAAAGGGGATCATCAATATTAAAACGATCGCGATCGACAGCAATAAAACAATGGTGGCTAGTATTCCTTCCCACCAACTTCGCCAACCCGGAATCCACCATGTTTTTGATTTAGAATTTTTAAAAATAAATAAAATTAGATTATGGATCAACGCAAAAACACATATTGACCCGAAAAATACACCTCCTATAGCCATTAAATAAAAACTATAATCCTCGGAAATTGCGGTGGCTATTTCACCTGTCACCACACCCCAAAATCGAAAAAATTCAACTACGATCCCCAGCCACAACAACAGAGCGATCGCCCGCAACCAAGAACTGGGATAGGGAAACCATGCTGGCCATTTAACGTTAATTTTTGGAAAGAACTTTGATGGTTTCTTTTCGCTTTCTTTGGTGAAGTCGCGACACTCTTTCCACTCGACATTAACTTTTCCCAATTCTCGCCCTTGAATCAAAACAGTTTTAATCGATTGAGCTCCGATTTTCCCCATCGCTTGGCAGATAAAATCCACGGAGGAAGTGCGATCGGGTACTGTTGGAGATTCAAGAATAATTTCCAGATAGTCCTGTTTTAAGTGGGTGTGGACGATAGTATTTTGATCCGGAAGCAGATATTGGATAACTTGTGCGATCGCCTCCGGATCGCCGAGTCTTGCCTGTTTGAGCGAAGGTGTTGATGCCATAGTATTAATCCTGACCCCGATTTGCCAATTATACCAGCTTTTCGGTGTCAATAAAAGTCCGTAATTTCCGGGTTGCGATCGGTGTCGATTGTCAATAAATGTTGCCGAAATTTCATTTTTGTTGAAGCGATCGCGATATGTGCGATCGGTGCGATACAATCGATCCCCCTAAATCCCCCTTAAAAAGGGGGACTTTTATCCCATTAAAAGCCCCCAGAATTGGAGGTTTGGGGGCGATAAAACGGCTCATCACTTATCATTAAAAGCCCCCAGAATTGGGGGTTTGGGGGCGATCACATCACATCTCCAGTTTCCTGAAGTGCGTGCAGACGCCGATAAATCCCCTGGCGGTTCAGGAGTTCGTCGTGGCTGCCGACTTCCACAATTTTACCGCGATCTAAAACGACAATTTTATCGGCTTCGCGGATAGTGCTGAGGCGGTGGGCGATGATGATTGTCGTGCGAGTTCCCAGGATGTTGTGCATGGCGAGTTGGATCGATCGCTCCGACTCGTAATCCAAGCTGGAAGTCGCCTCATCAAATATCAAAATATCCGGATTAACCAGCAGTGCCCTGGCGATGCCGAGACGCTGTTTTTGCCCTCCGGAAAGCCTCACCCCGCGCTCCCCGACGACGGTATTATATCCTTCAGTAAGTTGGGCGATAAACTCATCCGCTCGGGCGATGCGGCAGGCTTCATTAACCTCCGTTAAAGTAGCTTTTGGGTTGCCGTAGGTGAGGTTATTTAACAGGGTTCCGTTGAACACATCAACATCCTGGTGGACGATCGCCAACCGCCGCCGATATCCCGCCACATCCAAATATTGGATATCCTCGCCGTCAATTAAAATTCGGCCGCGATTCGGTTCAAAATACCGGAACAGTAACTTCACCAAAGTAGACTTTCCGGAACCCGATCGCCCCACCAATGCCACCGTCTGACAGGGTTCGATGACCAAATTGATATCCTGCAAAACGGGTTTTTCCGGGATGTAACCGAAGCTGAGATCGGAAAATTCCACCTTTCCGGTAAAGTTGTAAACCGGCGCGGATTTTGTCGCCTCCGGATCGGCGGCATCCCGGCCCTTCGGCAACTGCAAGAATTCGTGAAACCGCAGCATCGAAGCGTAGCGGCGGGCGAACACTTCGGCCAAATTGCTGATGGGAGTCAGTTCAGAATAGGCCATACTCGCCAGGGTGTACAGGGTGACAAAATAACCCAAAGAAATTTTACCGCCTGCTGTCGCCGCCAAGGTAAATCCCAAGACGGCAAACAGACAAAATTGAACCACCGTATTTTGATAGGTAAGCAGGTAAACATAACCCTTGTGAATGCGGTGGATGACCACTTGCAATTCCCGATTCAGGCGGGTGGCTTGCCGTTTCAACTCCCGCTCTTCCGTGGCAAAGGATTTGACGGTTTTGATGTTGGTGATGATTTCAGAGTTGCGACTCTCGGTATTTTCTTGATGGCGATCGAGAGCTGCTTCTAAATCGGTCAGGTGTTTGAGCTTTTTAATGGTGAATGAAAGGACAAACAAAAAAGACGCGATAAAGAACAAACCGATCTGCCACTGGATCAACAAAATCACGATAAAAATACCGAAAACTCGCACCAATTTGGGAATCAACTGACCCGCGACTTCGGGGTAAGTCCAGGTGTGGTTGGCGACCCCTTTGGAGACGCGGCTGGCAATGCGCCCGGGGTTGTTTTCGTCGTAAAATTCCAGGGGGAGGGTGAGGATTTTTTGGATGGCGTTGCGGTGCTGATCCCGCCGAGCTTTGAGGGGGATAAACCAGTGAAACCACGACCCCAACCAGGGCTGCACGGGCGCCTTAATGACGGTGACGACGAAGATCAAACCGAGTAATACAATTAAAGCGGTTTGTTGGTCGTCCGGCAGTCCGGTGAGGGATGCGATCGCGCTGATTTGTTCCTGTATCAACCGATCCGCCCCCCGACCCGACAGGACGTTTAAAATTTGTCCGATCGCGTAGGGGACGACGAGATCGATCAGTTCAAACGCGCTCGACGCGCCGATACTGAACAGCGACAGCGAATGATACTGTCGGAAGTAGTTGCAGATATCCCGAAAGGTAGCCATGACTGAATGACGGTCGTGACGTGAAACATTAAGAATACAATTGTAATACACAAATGTGCGATCGTGGGGAATCCTGCGGGATGAGTTTCCCCTCCCCCAAGCGCCGGGCACTCGAAATCCGGTATTACGGAGGCCGAAAAAGACCGCTTTATCGCGGAAGCGTATGTCAAACTATAGGATATCGCACGGGAGGATATTATGGCGATCGCCCCAGATTTAGAAATACTCCAAAATGAAACCGAGTGGGAAGACATCGAAACTCCCCCCGGAGATTTAGAAAGTAAGGAGCCGCCCTTGGAAAGTTATCTGCACCTGCAACAGTTATTGCTGTTGATGAAATGTTTGGACTGGCTGTGGCAAGACCGAAACGATTATTTTGCTGCCGGAAATCTGACGATTTATTACAGTCCGAATCGGCAAAAAACCGAGAATTTCCGGGGGCCGGATTTCTTCGTGGTGTTGGACACAGAACGCAAACCCCGTAAAAGTTGGGTGGTGTGGGAGGAAGGGGGAAAATATCCCAACGTGATTGTGGAATTGTTGTCGGATTCGACGGCCAATCAAGACCGCACCACCAAAAAAGAAATTTATCAAGATATATTCCGCACCCCGGAATATTTTTGGTTTTCTCCGGACACGTTGGAGTTGAAGGGATTTGGATTAACATTGGGTCAATATCAAAACCTACAACCCAACGAACGAGGATTACTTTGGAGTGAACAGCTACAACTTTTTCTGGGTGTTTATGAACAGAAACTGAGATTTTTTGACTCAGAAGGTCAGTTAATTCCAACTCCCGAAGAAGCGGCAAAAACTGCGGAACAGCGAGCCTTTGCAGCAGAGGAAAAAGCCCAGAAAACCGAGGAACAATTGGAAGCAGAACGGCAACGCAGCGATCGCTTGATGGCGAAGTTGCGCGAATTAAACATCGATCCGGATACACTGTAATTTAAAATTTGATCGAACAATCCGACGGGCAACCCGAGACGGTTGCCCCCACGGGGGACGGTTAAACGAGCGGATCTGATATAACTCCCCAATTCTCTTGAGAGAATTTTCGCTATAAGAAAAGGGAATTGATTCCCAAGCGGTACTATCGAGATTTGATATTCACGTCATCTCGCCGCCTCCCTCAAACAAACTGCTGAGGCGATCGACCTCACTTTGGGCGACATACATCGGCGTGCCCGCCAAAATCCCGGTCACGTTGCGGAAGGGCTTCCCGATGTGCATCCCCTTCCCGTCGATGGAGAACTCGCGGATGTCCTTGTCGTGCATCGATCCCCGCATTTTCAAAACGGTGATTCCCCGCCGCATTTCCCCGTACATTTCCACATAGCGAAGCAAAATGATCGAATCGGTAATCGTCGAAATGTGCGCTTCCGTGATCGACGTTCCCCCCATCAACGTGGGCGTTGTGGACGTAAATAAACCACCGACTTCCTGCTGTTTAATGAACGAAGTCAAGCCGATAATAAATTCCCGAAATCCCTTCAATGTCGAGACTCTTTCCAGGGCGGAAAGGCTATCGACCGCCACCCGGTTGGGGCGAAATTCTTTGATAATTTCCTTCATTTTAATCAGGTGATTTTCCAAACCCGTCGATTCCGGGTAGCGGCAGACCACCTTCAACATCTCCTCTTTTTCCGCCCGCTCGAAATCGACGCCCCAACCCACCGCATTGCGGTACAGTTGCTCCCGACTTTCTTCAAAAGCGAAAAGCAGACAGCGCTCCTCGTTGGCTACGCCGCCGGCCATAAATTCAGTCACCATCAGGGTTTTACCCGTCCCCGTTGCCCCGGACACCAAGATGATGGAATCCCGGAAAAAGCCGCCGCCGCACATCCGATCGAGTTCGATGCTGCCGGAAGTGATGCGGATGTTGGACGATCGCTGTTCGAGTTCGATCGCGGACAGGGAAATGATCACCACCCCCTGGCCCGGGACGATGGTAAACGGAAATTCCCCCTTCTGGTGGTCCGTCCCCCGATATTTGAGGATCTCGATCGTCCGCCGCCGCTTTTCGTCCGAGAGCACGTTCCGCAGCAAAACCACGTTGTCGGCGACGAACTCCTCCACGCCGTAGCGGCTAATTTCCCCGTACTCCTCCGTGCGTTCGGCCGTCATGATCGCCGTGACTTCCAACTCCCGCAGGGCCGAGGCGATCCGGAACAAGTCGCTGCGGACCTGGGCGGTGTCGGCGAGGTGGCTGAAAATCGCCCCCAGGGAATCCATCGACACCCGCTTGGCCTTGTACTTGCGGATGGCGAACTCGATCCGGGCCAGCAGCGCCCCCAGGTCGTATTCCCCCGTCACCATCGGCTTTTCGCCCGGTTGGGGGGAGGCGTCCACGAACACCCACAACTTCTTCGCCTCCCACTCCTCGATATTCCAGCCGAACCCGCGCATATTTCGGCGGATGGCCTTGGGGGGTTCCTCGAAGGTGATGAAAACCCCGGGTTCGCCCCGGCGGATGCCCTCCACGAGAAACTGGCAGGCGAAAACGGTTTTGGCACTGCCGGCGGTCCCGGCGATCAATGTCGCCCGTTCCTGGGGGAGTCCCCCGTCGGCCAAAAAGTCGAATCCCGGAATGCCCGTCTCCAATTTTTCAATAAAATCTTCGCTGTAATCATTCATGAATCGATCGCTCGCAAGTGTAGTGGTCTGTTATCCGTCAACGTCTTCCTCTTGGGGCACCAAATCGAGTCCCAACAGAACTTTGTCGGTGTTGGACATATCGCCGATGATCCGCTGGATCGGCTGGGGCAACTGTTTGATCAAAGTCGGCGTGACGAGGATTTTTTCATTTTCCGCCAATTCCGGCTGTTCCAAGACATCGATAATCTTTAATTCATATTGATCCGTCAATTCGTGGTCGCAAATTCGGATCAGATTAGCGATCGCCCGCTGGGATTTCAGGGTATTTCCCGTGATGTAGAGCTTGAGTAAGTATTTGTTCATCCTTAGCTCAGATCCTCGTAATTTTTGGAAACATTCAGTTTACTCAAACCGATAAAATATTTTCGATAAAACGATGTCAGATATCCCATCAATTCCAAAACCATCAACCGTCCCTCCACCACATAAGCCTGGGTTTTGACCACATTAGTATTTCGGGTTTTCTGTTTCAAAGCCTGGGTATGAATTTCGACCACATCCCGGGGTCCGGCTTTCAGAAACCCCAACTGTTCCGCCAGGGAGCGGAGATGATCCGAAATATTATGTTCGACTTTATAGGCCCGCTGTTCCAACGCCAACTCCAGCAATTTTCCATATTTTTCGACCATTTCTGAAAAGATGTCGGGGACAGCCTCCCGCAAAGGAGCTAGGCCGAACAATTTGGCGGTGACGTTGGTTTTAATCGAGTCGGCGAGGTGGGCGAGTCCCTGAAATTCCAATTCTTGAAACTGCTGCCACTGATTTTGTTCCAAAATTTTCAACTGTTGCTGGCCCTCGATCGCCAACCGAATGCTGTACAATAATAAACTACTATCGATCTGATCTTTGACCAAGTAACCCTGGGAACCCAACTGCATCGCCCGCACCCTCACCGTTTCGTCTTTGTCGGCCGTCAAAATGACGACCGGGATTTGGGAAACCACTTGTTTGAACTCGATCAACGTTTCGATTCCCCGGTGGTCGGGCAAGTCGAGGGAAAACAACACCAGGTCGAAGGATTGACCGTCGAGCAGTTCCAGGCCGGCGGAAAGTTCGGGAGCATCCGTCAACTCGAAAGACATTCCCCGAGTAATTGAGGACGAACTGGCCCCGGAAAGCAGTTGGCGGACTCGTTCCCGATCGCCCGGGCGATCTTCGATCAATAAAATTTTATAGGTTTCATCCTGCATGGGGTCTCGGCTCTCATGTTTCTGACAAGGGGGATGCTCCAATTTGGAAAAAAATCTTTAATTTTTCAGGGCTGAATCTTCGCCTCATGTTACAGTTTACTACTGTTTGCCATCGGGCGATCGCCAACTCAGCGATCGGCGAATCTTTCAGAAGTGACGGTTAACTTCGGTCGTTTGCCCCCAAAAATTGAGCGCGGTTCGATTGATAAAGAACTGTAACATCTTGCCATCTCAAATATCCACAGTTCCGCTAAAATTAAACCTAGAGTTGGAATCAGTATCTATGCCATCAGACTTAGATCGGGGAATTATGAAGTTCAAGGGAGCGGACAGCCCCGCCGCAGTGATTCTTTCCTCGCTGCTGGTGTTGGGCAGTATCGGCCTCCTGATTGGATGGGCCCTACAGACGGCCTACTCCTTTTGATCCGGACTCGGGACGGGCCGATCACCCCCGAGTTCGGATAACTTCCATAAAACGCGAGGGCTTGCCGCGCCAGGGATTCTGGCATGACAAGCCCGATTTTTATGGGGCGGCCCCCCTGGCTCCTAAAACCCCCCGGCCCGTCGCCATGCGGGGGATTTGTCAGATTTTCCCGACAGGGGGGAAGCCATTTTCAGCACCTTGTCGAGCAACCCGGGGGCGATGCGGCTGCACAATATGGCGAGGTGGCTCTGCCAGCCGACCACGATCTCGGCGGAGTCCTTCCGCAGTCCCAGGAGCAGTTCTTGGGCGACCTGTTCGGGGGTCATGGGAACCACCCAGCGGAACAATTTCAGGCCCCGGGTCATGTCAGTGTCGGTGAGGGTGGGGAGCAGGGCCATCACCCGGATGTTGTGGTCGGCCAGCTCTCCCCGCAGGGCTTGGGTGAAGCCGAGGATGGCGAATTTGGTGGCCGAGTAGGTGGACATGGTGGGGGCGGCGATTTTGCCCATCACACTGGAGACGTTGACGATGGTGCCGCGCTTTTGGGTCGCCATGCGGCGGGCAACGGCGCGGGTGACGGTGTAAAGTCCCATCAGGTTCAGGGAGAGTTCTTCCTGGACGTCCGGAAGTTTGGACTGCAAGAAGGGGGTCTGGTGGGCGACTCCGGCGCAGTTGATCAGCAAGTCGATGGGCCCGTAGGAGCGCCATGCCCGGACGATCGCCATATTAACTTCGGCGGGTTTCCGCAAGTCTAGGGCGAGGGTGACGACTTCGACATCCATCGCCGTCAGTTCGGCCGCGAGTTCCGCCAATTTTTGGCGATCGCGGGCCACCAACAATAGGCGACGGGCGCCGTTGCGGGCCAACTCCCAGGCGATCGCTCGCCCGATGCCACGGGAAGCCCCGGTAATCAGAGCTGTAATGCCTTTGATATCCATAAAATACCTCCTGTGTGGAGTTCACCCCAGGGAAGCCGAGAGCCAGCGAATTCAATCGCACGGCTCGCTATCCGAAATGGCGGTGAAACGAAGCGTAGTGTTTTCGTCAGTGATGGATGGGACTCAATTGGAGCGTCTTCAATGGTTCCGAAGGGAAACCCAAATTCCTAAATTCTGGGTTGAGCAGTCTGGAGAAAGGGCGATGGCTCTATCTCCGGCAAACAAGTCGAGAAGGGCTGACCCGGGTCGCTGGGAGACAATCTTCAATCAGACCTGAACTCAGTCGATCGCCGACGAGAGGTCAAATACGGCAGTAGCGTAGAACATGGCTCATACGTCTCCTTTTTACGAGCGTTCACTCATACGCACACTTTAGCAACGGGATCAAGTTTGTGCAACAATTTTTAATAAAAAACCTTTGACATTTTTTAACAAATCCCGAAACCGTTTCCTTGTCAGGCTTTTGAGGCGATCGCCCGCTCCGAATTTCGCCCCGGGGAGCGAGTCCCCCGCCCCGAAAATCCGCACTCGGCGGCGGGGGGCGATCGCACAAACCCCCGCCCCCTTTCCAATCGAACCCACCCGAACCGAACCCGGCCCGTCCCGTCAAAAATGAGAAGATGAGAAAATGGCATAATCAAGCACAGTGGAGTTGAGGTCTGACTTGAGAGCGATCGCCGCGACGGAGAAGACACCATCCCGCAACCCAGATAGCAAACTCTTTTCACGCCCGTCCCCCATCCCCCATTCCCCATTCCCCGCAATATGACTGACCAGCTTTTAGACGGACGCTATCAAATTGTCGAAGTGATCGAATCGGGGGAATTCGGCAGCACCAGTTTGGCGAAAGACACCCGGCGTCCCGGCGAGTCCCTCTGCTTCGTCAAGCATTTGCGACTGTTCGCCGAAGATCCCCAACTGGTCAACCTTGCCCGCCGCCGGTTCCAGCAGGAAGCCCAGGTGTTGGAGCGACTCTCCCAACACGACCAAATTCCGCAACTGCTGGCCTATTTTGAAGAAAACCAGGAATTTTACCTCGTCGAGTCCTACGTCTGCGGCCACTCCCTCAACGACGAGATCTTACCCGGCCAGCCCCTGCCGGAGGAGCGGGTCATCGCCATCGTCAAAGAAGTTCTGGAAATTCTCGGCTACGTCCACGGCCAGGGGGTGATCCACCGGGACATCAAACCGGGGAATCTGATCCGGCGGGACTCGGACGGCAAGTTGATGCTGCTGGACTTCGGGGCGGTGAAAGAAATCAGCTTCAGCCAGAACAACAACCCCCCCACGGGCCGGATCGGGACGATGGAATATATGCCGGTCGAACAGTTCGAGTGCGACCCCCACCTCAACAGCGACATCTACGCCCTCGGGACGATCGCCATCCAAGCGTTGACCGGACTCCCCCCCTACGAATTGCGGAAACTGCGGGAAAACCACCACGGCAACCCCGGGGAATTGGTCTGGCGGCATTTGGCGATCGTCAGTTCCGAATTCGGGGACATCGTGGATCGGATGGTCGAGGCCGACTACCGGCGGCGGTATCAGTCGGCGGAGGCGGTGTTGGCGGACCTGGAAAAAATCGGCCAGCGGTGGCTTCGCGATCGCACCCCGGCAAACCTGCAAAAATTGGAAACCTACCGGGACGAGGTGAAACGCTGCGCCGACCACCGGGGGGACATTTCGGTGGTCGGACAGCAAATTTTGGAGGAATTGCGGCAGAATTTGGAACTGACCGAGGAGGAGGCGGAGGCGGTCGAAGATGAAATTCTCAACCCCTACCGCAAATATCGCCAGAAGGGGGAACGCTACGAACGGGCTCTGGCGGCGGCGGTGCAGCAGCAATATCCGTTCAGCGAGGAAACCCGGTCCGAACTCGATCGCCTGCAACAGATGTTGGGCATTTCGGACGAAGATGTGGCCCTGATCGAGAGCCACATCCTGCCCCGCACCTGGCTGGACGGGATCTCGGCTTGGCTGGGGATCGACCGGCGCCGGAAACGGTCGCGACTCCCTGCGAAACCGGCATCCGGGTCCCGCCCTCCCGTTTATTTTTGGTTCGTCCTGGCGGCGATTTCCCTGGCGATCGCGATCCTGGCCTTCGTGTTTTACGAGTATCAAAAGTGGAGGCAGGGACAGGTCGCCCGGGAACGGCAGGAACGACTCGAGGGGGAACAGGTGCGGCAGATCGGCGGTCTGCTGGCGGCGGAAAATTACGAGGAGTGCATCGCCCGGGCCAAGGCGGTGCCTAAGTCTTCCAGCCAGTACGTCGAAGCTCAAGACTTGCTGCGGCAGTGCCAGGGGGTGGTCTACTGGAAAAATGCGTCGGCGACGGCGTTGGCGGACCATACGGCGGCGGTGGAGTCGGTGTCTGTCAGTCCCGACGGACGGACGGTCGCCAGCGCTTCCCGGGACAATACTATCAAGCTGTGGAATTTGGAAACCGGGGAGGTGGCGGAGACGCTGTTGGGCGACACCTCGGCTATCCTCGCCGTGGATTTTAGTTCCGACGGGACGGAGTTGGCGTCGGGGACGGAGTTTTGGCGGGTTTTGGAGTGGAATTTGCAAACCGGGGAGTTGTATTCGCCCCTGGAGCACGCCGGTCCGATTTTTGCGGTGGAAATTAGTCCGAATAATAAGGCGATCGCCACGGGGAGCGCGGACACGACGGTGCGGGTGTGGGATCGGAAGACGGGGCAGATTCTCTATAATGATCTCGCCCACACGGATACGGTGTATTCGGTGGCCTTCAGTCCCAACGGTCGCTGGTTGGCCAGCGGTTCGGCCGATCGCACGGTCAATGTCGTCGATTTGGAGATGTCGCAGTTGCGGTATCAGTTGCGGGGGCACGAGGGGGCGGTGCGGTCCGTGGCTATTACGCCGGACGGAAAACAGGTGGTGAGCGGCAGTGCGGACAATACGATTAAACTTTGGAATTTGCGATCGGGGGAAGAGGTGAGGACGTTGACGGGTCATCGGGGGGAGGTTTTGGCGGTGGCGGTGAGTGCCGACGGGCGACAAATCGCCAGCGGCAGCCGCGATCGCACCGTGAAAATTTGGGACGTTCAAACCGGGGAATTGCTCAATACTTTAACCGATGCCACGGCGCCGGTGAATTCTCTCCAATTCGCGATCGACGGTCAGACGTTGGTGGGGGGGGATGAGGATGGAACGGTTTGGATTTGGCGGCGGTAGGGGGGGCGCATTTTCCAGATGACCCCATCTCAAATTCGGACAAGTTAAATCGGAGATTCATCAAAATGAAACGCTCGAAACTCATCGGGTTAATGGGGTCCGCATTTGTGGCGATCGTCGCGGCGGAAATCCTGTTACGATTCGTCTTGGGGCTGGGAAATCCCGTCCTCTTTCAGGCCGATCCGAAAACCGGATATCGCTTTAAACCCGATCAAAATATCACCCGATTTTTCAGGCGGGTGCAATACAACCAGTATTCTCAAAGATCCGAACCGACCACTTCAGAAAAACCGCCCGATACCTTTCGGATCTTGATGACCGGCGATTCCATTTTGAACGGCCGAAATTCCGTCGATCAATCCGAGACGATTTCGGAATTTCTGGAACGTCAGTTGGCCGACCAAGACAATCAAAAGATCGAAGTTTTGAATGCGTCCGCCGGGTCGTGGGGGATCGGAAACCAATTGGGATATTTGCTCCAATTCGGTTTATTTGAAAGCGACCTGTTGATCGTGGAAATTGGGAGCCACGATTTGACGCAACCGACCCGTACCGGCGAGCCCGTCGGACGAGACCCCAACTTTCCCGATCGCAAACCCCGGTCGGCTTTATCAGAAGCCTGGAATCGCTACTTGTGGCCGCGATTGGCACCTCAATCCAATTCGACTCCCGCCGATGCCGAACCGCCGACGCGATCGGAGTTGGATGCCCAGTTTCAGGACAATTTGACCAGTTTACAAACCATTGTCGAGTTGGCAGAGCGCGAAGATATTCCGGCGGTCGTCATCTTGATCCCGGAACTCCGGGAGTTGACCGATCCGGCTTACACATTTCCCCGCAAATCCGATTTTTTGAAACAGTTAAACGGGATGAATGTTCCGGTTATCGACTTTTATCGGGTGTGGTCGGGCCGTTCTCCGGAACTCCTCGAAAGCTATTTCGATGACGGCTTGCATTTGACTCCCGCAGGAAATCGGGCGATCGCCGATGAAATTGCCGAAAAATTGGCGGCGACCGATGACTGGCAACCTCAAAAATAATATCATGTATAGCAATTAGCAGTCAGTTTTCAGCAATTCGATACACCCTTTTTCCGTCACTCCACCCCGATATACTTGTGCAACTGAACCGACAGCCGATAGCGGGGAAACCGTCTCAACAACTCCAACACCAGCGGCAAGGTGCGATCGCGCCGGGTCCACTCCGGCTGCAAAAACACCGGAATCTCGCCCAATTCAACCAAATGCGATCGGTAATACGCCAACTCCTCCCCCGTCTCGATCACCAACTTCACCTCATCCGCCCGATCCCACATCTGCGACACCACCGGATAGCGGGGGCTGACGTGTTCTTTCGGACTCAGCGTCACCCAAGTCGAAGCCGGAACCGCCTGCCAAAACGCCCCCGACGTCTCAATTGATACCCGCCGCCCCGTCTCTTCCACCGCCTCCACCAAATCCGGCAATTGCGGATAAATAAACGGTTCGCCGCCCGAAATCACCACCCGGGGCGATCGCAACTCCGCCAACAACTCCTCAAACCGCCGCACCCGCCGGGGCAACCCCTTCCCCCCGTCCGCATATCCCGTATCGCACCACGGACACCCCACCGGACACCCCGCCAAGCGGATAAAATCCACCGGAGTCCCCGCCCAGTAGCCCTCGCCCTGGACCGTTTCCTGAAACGTTTCGTGAATGGGAATTTCCGTCATCCGCCGCTTTTTTTGGCCTTGTATCCCAATTTCGTCAGCACCTCCACCAGCTTTTGGGTGTGGTCGCCCTGAATTTCCAGGGTCTGGTCTTTCACTGTCCCCCCCGTGCCGCACTGACTTTTCAGTTGTTTGAGCAACTTCGCCAGAGTTTCCGAACTGCATTGAAACCCGGAAATCACCGTCACAGTTTTCCCCCCTCGCCCCTTGCGGGTGGCTTGCACCCGCACGTTTTGCTGGTTCGGGGGCAACTCCGGAGTCCCCCGTTCCGTCGCCTCCGACCGGGAGGAATTGCCGAACTCCGAGTAAACCGTGCGGTGCTGACTCGAAGACTTTCGTTTGGATGCAGCCATAGTAATCGTCTCAATCTCAATTCGACAGGCAGGGAGCGGAGGAAATAGAGGAAACAGAGGCACTCTGCTTTCCATTCCCGACTCCCGACTCCCTACTCCCGACTCCCGACTTTAGAATTGACCTCCGCAGTCGGAGCCGCGTCAAAAATAGCGCCCTGTTCCTTCAATTCCAGGATGCGAGCCGGAGTCAGACCGATAATCTGAGTGAGTTTGGCATTCTGCAATAGTGCCCCGGCAAAGTTCGCCCCCTTCAGGTTCGCCCCCTGAAATTTGGCGTGGCTGAGGGCCGCGTCCACCAATTCCGCCCGCATCAGGTTCGCTCGGGTCAGGTCGGCGTAGCTGAGGTTGGCGTGGGTGAGGATAGCCCCGCTCAGGTCCGCCCCGCTCAGGTCGGCCCCGCTCAGGTCGGCGCCCGTCAGGTCGGCGCGGGTGAGGTTGGCCCCGCTCAGGTCCGCTCCACTCAAGTTAGCACAGTAGAGGTTCGCCCCGATCAAGGTGGAATTGAACAAACTCACCCCCAGGAGGTTGGCCCGAAACAGGTTGGCCCGGAATAGGTTAGCCCGGAACAGGTTAGCCCCGCTGAGATTGACATTGCTCAATTCGGCCCGAAATAGGTCCGTATCCCGGAAGTTGCGCTCTCCGGCCGCGTAGCGATTTAAGAGTTCTTCTGCATTCATGGCGGTTTCCTCGGCGGTTACAGTGGATTTACCGCAATTGTGCCAAAGTTGTCGGAAGAGGGGGCAAAACTTTAGTTTAATTTAAAAATATGGCGATCGCGGCCGACCGACCGGTTTTTTTGACACATTTTAAACCGACGATTTGGAAAAATTAACGGTTGCGAAACTGCGGAAAATCGGCTTTGAAAATTTGTGGCTGGAGTCCTTATAATTGGAGAAATAAACCCCCGTTTGGGGCGGTAACGGGGTGGGATGGAGGGGGTCGTAAACGGGCGATCGCATCCGGGATCGTGGCGGGTCAATTGACACCGACGATTTTATTTGATAAGCTATAGTGTAACCTGTTCGTCATTTCATTTTCAAACACCAGATCATGACCAAAGGGTGTACCGCCGAGAATTCGACAATGGATTCTTCTGGAAACCTATTCTCTCCTCAAAGTCCGGAAGGATTGGAGGAAATCGTCTGCGATTTTTGGATCGAAATTGTCAAAAATTGGGATGCCGAGGCAGTTCTGAAAGAATTTTTTGCGACCTTTTGGAATGGGGACAGTAGTTGTGATCCCGTCAATCGCGCCCTGCAGTTTTACCTGAGAGATGAACAAGGCGCTTTTAACCTGCTGCTCAAGCGCAGTTTTTACATCCTGATCAACAACTGGTATATCAACCGCAATTATCAGGCGGCGGAGACGTTACTCAAACAAATAGAGACGGCCCCGGAGGACGAATACGAAATCATCGACCCGCAACTGGGGCAGCTCCGGAACCGGGTTCGAGACTTTCTCAAGGGTTCCGACTATCAGGATATCCGCCACTGCGCCTTCCAACACGGTCAGGGCTGGAGCAGCCGTTACAGGAGCTATTTATTAGTGCCCCAGTACATGAACCCGAAAAACTCGCCGGAACAGCAGGAGGTAGCGCGAAAACTCTCCAAACAGCTCCGGGAGCAGTACAAATTCGATCTCGCCATGTACATCGCGCGATCGCACGTCAGCAGCCCATCCGTCCGTCCGGTTCAAAATCCCACCCAACTCGGCGACGCCGTTCTCGAACTCCTCAAAAAAACCATTTCCACCCAGCGCATTTACAGCTACACCCACCAGGCGGAACTGTTTCTCAAAGCCACCGCCAATGTCAGCTACTGGAACTTCAAAACCGCCTTACCCGAGTACCTCGCGCTGCATCAGGGGGAACAGTATCCCATCAAAATATTGCGGGAAAAAATCTCCGAAAAACTCGACCAGATCTATCCAAACTACGACGAAAACCCCCTCGATAAAAGCTTAAAAATTCGCACCTGCAACCGGCTGATCGAATTTTTGACCACGGAAGATGGACGCCATCCATCTTTTATTTTTAACTTGATGATGGGTCGTGGCAGCGCCCTCACCCTGGCGATCCTGCTGTTGAAACTGATTTTACTCTGCCATTCCTCCCGCACCCACTTGGAGCTAAAAATCTCCCGACTGATCCAGTTTTATCAAAAACACGAAGAAGAGCGCTGTCGCCACTTCATCCTCTTCCTGGAAATCTTCAACCTCGTCTTCACCATTTTCACCGAAAACGTCCAGTACCACCTCGTCAAGATCGACCGGGACGAAGTGTCCGGGCCGCTGATCGACGACCTGAGCGCCTACCGCCTGTTCTGTCAGTTGAAAGGACCGGACCTGCGCCGGGTCAACTTCAAACAGGTCAATTTGAGAAGCCTGGATCTCAAGGGGGCTGACCTGCGGGGGACGGATCTGGCTGCGATCGATTTGAGCGAACTCGACCTGCGGCTGGCCAACCTGGAAGGGGCCGACCTGCACGGGGCCACGTTAAATGGGGCGCAGTTATTCATCGTCAATTTGAAAGGCGCCAACCTCTCGGAAGCCCGCCTCCTCGACGCCAACTTGGGGCGGGCCGACTTGCGGCGGGCCAATTTGACCCGCGCCCACCTCGCCGGCGCCCACCTCCACCGCACCGATTTGAGGGAGGCCAATTGTTATGAAGCGGCCCTGGAGTCAACCAACTTAGAAAACGCCGACCTCGAAGGGGCCGACTTCCAGTTTGCGAATCTGGAACGGGCCTGCCTGACCCGGGCGAAGTTGCAAAACGCCAATTTGCGGGGGGCCAAGCTGCGGGGCGCCGATTTGCGGGGGGTGAATTTGCAAGGTGCGGACCTGAGCGACGCGGACCTGACGGAAGTGGATCTGACGGCCGCCGACCTTCGGGGGGCGAAGTTGTATCGGGTGCGGCTCGATCGCGCCAATTTGAGCCGGGGGAGGTTCCAGAACAGCAATTTCTCCCGGGCCCGACTCAACGAGGCGATCCTGGACGGGGGGAACTTCTGCGGTGCGAAGTTGTTTGCCACCCAATGCCGCTACGCCTCCCTGCGGGAGGCCGACCTCACCCGGGCCGACCTGCAGCGGAGCGACTTGACCCGGGCGAATTTGGCCGATGCCAACCTCACCGAAACCCATCTGATGGAGACCGCCATCCGCCACACCCAACTCGCTCGGGCGAACCTGTCCGGCGCGAATTTGCGGCAGGCCAATCTCTTCGGCAGCAACATCACCGAGGCGACGGTGGCGGGGGCGAAATTTGGCAACAATTCCGGCCTGTCGGAAGAAACCCGAAAGTGGCTGAATTTGTGAGTGGGGAATGGGGAATGGGGAATGGGGAATAGGGTGTAGGGTGTAGGGTGTAGGGTGTAGGGTGTAGGGTGTAGGGTGTAGGGACACAGAAGCTTCCTCCGCTTCCTCACTGCTCCGGGATGCCGTCGAAGGGTTTAAAATCCCGGAGGCGAAACCCGCCGGACTTGAGTTGCACGTCGCAGGAGAGGGGGGCCGTCTGGAAATCGCAGGAATAATAGCCCAACAGCTCACCCGAGGGGCCGCACACGCGCAGGTCATATCCGTAGTCCCGGGCGGCGTCGGCAAAATGGTTGACGAATACGTATTGGTCGAGATAGCTTTTTTGATTCCAGGACGGGCGATCGACGACCAAGGTCACGAATCGCTCCAGGTAGACGTCGGGGAGGAGGCGGGTCAACTTCTCTTCCACGAACCAATGTTTGAGGGTTTTCCCCCCGTAGCGCTCCTGGGCTAACCAAAGGTTGGGGATGCTCAGTCCCGTCTGGGAGAGGGGGGGATTCGGCAGGACGGCGTTATCCGGAAAACAGGGTTTGGCACTTTTGGCGATGTTGAGGTTGGGGGACGGCACGCTCTGCGATCGCACGGGGACACTCCACCCCCCGACGGCCGCGAGGCAACCAAGGAGCAGCGACCCCGCCCTGAGTCCCGGAGACTGGCGCCGACGGGGAAAAGCCGTGACCACCCGAGGCACAAAGCCCATCGGTCGGGGGCAAAAAAAGAAATTGAATCGTCCGGAAACCGCCACAGTCGGACCGGTGTCCTACCGCAGGAAGGCGCTCGTCAACCAGAGGACGATGAGCGTCACCAGCGTGATAAATCGCTCCACCGAGATGGCACCGGCTATCGAAGTGAGGGCACTTCCCAGGATCAGGCCCAAAATCAACCCGCCCACCGTCAACAGGACGGCTCGGCCGAACTTGTTCTCTTTGCGGTTGAGGAAATAGAGGGCACCGGCCACTCCCAGGGCGAGGGGAAGTTGCAGCAGGGACACGTTCATCCCCGGGTACAGGCTCACAGCGCCCAGGCCCAGGTAAATGAGCGAAGGCCAGAGCAACTCTGAACGGCTCGGGGTGTCGAGCAGTTGGGTGAGCCAGGTGGTCTTGGGACTACTTTGGGCTTTGACTTCTTTCGGTGGGGCTTTGGCAGTGGGTTCGGGGGGGAAACGGATGCCTTCGGGAACTTTAATTTTCCCCTCCTGGCGCATTTTGAGACGGTCCATGAGAATCGCATCGTAGGCGGCTTCGATGGATTCTAGAACCCGGCGCTCGCCGCTGTACTGTTGTCTGAGGCGATCGCGGGCATCCTGGATTTCGTCAAAGGATGCATCGATCGCGACCCCAAGCTGTTCATAGGGACTTTGCTCGCTCATCGCACTTTATCAACTGCAATCTAGTCTCTTTTGTCAGCCCGCCCCTCGTTGCCGGACAATCGAGGGTGGGTTTCAAGTTTCGCAAGCCATCCCTCCACTGACCGAGATCAACGGTGGTTGGGCTTTGGGTTTTTACATTATACTTGGCTGCGCCGCGATCGGGGCGTCCCCCAATCTCCGGGAAAGGGGGTGACGCCCGACTTTTGGGGCACACGCTTAAAGCTTAACTCAATCTCCGTCGGAAGTGGGGCTATCCGGGGGATGAATTGACGATTCCCGACCACTGGACGGACTTGAGGCGATCGCGCCGGTAGGAAAAAAACAACTCCGGCTGGCTGTAGGTGCAGTGGGAGGAGACGGCCACCTGATCCGGACCCAACCCCAGGCGTTCCAGTTGCAGGGCGTTGAACCGGCGGACGTCCGCCCGGGCGCGGTCGGGTTCCGGGTCCGGCAGCAGGGGCGGGTTCGGCAGGTGGTAGAGGGGGTCCCAAATCTCCGCCAGGGAAGTCGCCGTGTCGGTGAGCAGCAGGGTAGCCGCCAATTGCACCGCCACGTCCTTCGACACCTGATAAACCTTGCCCGAAATCGCCGGACCCATCGCCACCCGCAGATCGGGGATCTGGCTCCCCTGCTGTTTAAATTGTGCGATCGCCTCCGGTAAAATTTTGGCGGCGGTCCCCCGCCACCCGGCGTGCACGGCCGCCACCCGCCCCGTCACCCCGTCCCCGATCAGCACCGGCACGCAGTCCGCGCTGGCCACCCAGACGGATTCCAGGGGTTTGTGGCTCAGTAGGCCGTCGGCCTCGGCGAGGGGGGTTTCGGCCCCGGAAGAGAGGGGAGCCACCTGGGTGGTCTTCAACACTTCGTTGCCGTGAACCTGTCTGGTGCGGTAAGCCGGGGCACCCGGTTGCAGGACTTCCACCAGATCGGCCGGGGAGCCCGGGCCGAAGTGTCTCGAAAAAAAACCGTGTCGCCACGGGCTTAAAATACTACAGGTCAGGTAGGGCAATCCCTGCCACTCCTGCCAAGTCCAGATGTGCATGGGGGATGTCGGTCTCGCCAGTCAGCCCTTCCCATGTTAGATCAGATTCGATTTTTGACCGCCAGTCTGGGTTTCAAGCCTCGCCCTTTCAGGGCGACTTGATTCCCCATTCCCCATTCCCGAGTCTATGAACCGCGATCGCATCCTCGCCGCCTTACAAACCTTGCAAACGAGCGCTTCCGATTCTTTACATCCCGTCAATATTTTAACGTTCGATACCCTCGCTTCCACCAATCAAACCCTGTGGGAACTCCTCGCCTCGGGGGCGCCGCCGGGAACCGCCGTCATCGCGGCCCGACAGACGGCGGGGCGGGGCCAGTGGGGGCGGCGGTGGGAGTCCGACCCGGGGGGGCTGTATCTGTCCCACGCCGTCGCCCCGGACATCCCGGCGGGGGAGCAGGCCGGGTTGACCCAGTGTAGCGCCTGGGGGATCGCCGTGGCATTGCGCGATCGCGGGATTCCCGTCGTTCTCAAATGGCCCAACGACCTGCTCCTGACAGAACGGAAATTGGGTGGTATCCTGACAGAAACAAAAGTTAAAAATGGGCGCATCAATCAAGCCGTCATCGGCGTCGGCTTGAACTGGAGCAACCCCGTCCCCCCCACGGGCATCAACCTTGAGGATTTTTTCACCGACCATCCGACATCGCCGGGGGTCAACTCCGTCGAACTGTTAGCCGCCCTCGTCCTGTGGGGCATTCAACTGGGGTTCCGGCAATGGAGACAACTCGGAACGGATGGGTTCGGGTCTGCTTACCGGAAACTGCTCGGCGACATCGGACGTCGGGTCATGGCGGGCGGACGGCCCGGGACGGTCGTCGGCGTGACGGCCGCGGGGGAATTGAGGGTGCGACTCGAAGCCGATCGCCCCGGGACGATCGGGTCGGAAATTGCTCTGGCTCCCGGTACAATAAGACTCGGCTACGGCGACAACGCCGAAGCTCGGCAATAGAAAACAGCCGACAGGCAACGGAACAAGCTTTTCAATCGGCGATCGGGCGGCGATTGCTGCCGTCGAACCGGCTCTCCCCTTCAGACGGACTGATTTTTTTCAAACCTGCCCAATTTATCTTCCTGGTTGTGAGGAAATGACCGAATCCAATTACTCTAATCCCAATTTGACACCCGAAAACCGTGCCGTCTCGTCGAACCGCCTTCCCCGGCGTTCCCTGGCGCTGGGATTGAGCTTCCTGGGGGTACTCGGTGCGATCGCCAACCGAGCGATCGCCTACGAAGAATTTTCCATCCCCCTCGATACCGGGGCATCCGAACCCGCGACCACCTACACCCCTGAGCCGGAACCCGCCAAAACCTGGGAACCGGCCCCCCAGGAATCCTATATGGAACCGGAACCCTACTACGAACCGGCCCCCCAGGAATCCTATGTGGAACCGGAACCCTACTACGAACCGGCCCCCCAGGAATCCTATGTGGAACCGGAACCCTACTACGAACCCCCGGTTCAGGAATCCTACGCGGAACCGGAACCCTACTACGAACCCCCGGCCGTTGACAATTCCGGTTACTCCATCACACCGCCAGAAAAACCCATCGAGCTGCCACAGAAGCAGTTCGCCTCACCAGAGCCCGCACCCAATGCCAATTTAAATAACGCGGCCGGGAGTCCCGCCAATAGCTTCATCGACCCCACCGACTACAGCATCGGGGCAACCGACAGTTACCAGGCCCCCGACGCGGTAATTTTCTCCGATCGCTCCACGGGATGCCAAACCGCTGTCGGAGTGGGCGAAAACGTTTCCGGACTGTGCGCCCCCCCCGCCACTCCCCCCGCCTACCAAGCCGACGGCAAACCCATCTACGCCACCGGGGGGCCTGGAACCTCCGGGGCACCTGGCGCGATCGGTCGCACCGGGGGAATCGGCCGGACCGGGGGAACCCAACCCACCTATGGCGGCGGCCATTCCACCTGGCAACAATATCCAGCCGCCGCCAATAGCGGTTGGACCGGGGATTATTCCTACCAAGTTCCGGTGGCGGGATTAGGACCCGTTCCCGTCGGCCCGGTGAGCTTCAGTTCCATGACCAACTCCGGCATGGCCTACTACAACCGCACCATGCGTCCCCCCAAAGTCCCCGGCAACGGAGATACCAGCCTGCTGTTCCCCCTCAGCATCCCCGCCCCGATCACATCTTTATTCGGCTGGCGGCAGCACCCCATTTTGGGTTCGGGCCGCTTCCACACCGGCATCGACTTCGGGGCGGACACCGGCACCCCCGTCGTCGCCTCCTATTCCGGCCAAGTGACCCTAGCCGACTGGCTGGGAGGATACGGGTTGTCGGTGGTGCTCAACCACGAGCAGAAATCCAAAGAAACCCTCTACGCTCACCTGTCGGAATTATTCGTCAAACCCGGAGAATTTGTCAGTCAGGGGGACGTGATCGGACGGGTGGGCAATACGGGCCTGTCCACCGGACCGCACCTGCACTTTGAATTGCGGAAATTGACCGATCAGGGCTGGGTGGCCCTCGATCCGAAATTGGAGGTCGAATTCGCCCTCTCCCAACTGATCAACACCCTGCGAGTCACCGAAGTGCCCTCGGATGACTTTATCGCCACCCTCCCGGAAAAAACGATGAGCCTGGAAACCGGCTTGCCCCAACTCCCCCCCCTCCCACCGGGAATGGATATCGTCGTCCCCAATATCGAGCCCCCGACTCTCAATTTTGGGTTCAAAGAGAATGTGGAAAAAGCCCAGCAGTAGGCCCGGCCGTTTCATTTTCCGCAGAAAAATGGCAGGGGGAGCGGAGGGGGCGACCGGGAGCAGGGAGAGCAGGGGGAGCAGAGGGAGATGTTTCGGAATGACCCGGTATTTTTGACCGAAAAAAACCCTTGTCCCTGTCTCCCATAAACGGTTTTCCTCGTCATCTTCGACAATCTTTAGCCGAGAATGAAACAGCCCTGCAGCAGTGGGTATAGCGCTGCGCGCGGTCTTCGGCAGTCGGTATTAGGGAGTCGGGAACTGAAACTGCTTTTCTATAAGGGTTTGAAGATTTCCGATCCCATTTCAACTGTAACCACGCGAGCGCTCGTTGCTCTAAAAAAATAAATTAACAATTATTAATTGTTAATTATTAATTGTTAATTGTTAATTATCCAAACCCGTGTTCGGCGAGAAATTCGGGGGTGATGTCTGTGGGCGAACCGGGGTGGTTGCCGAGGAATTTGGCGACGTATTTGCCGAGGATGTCGGCTTCGAGGTTGACGGGACTGCCCGGTTGCAGGTGGCGGAGGTTGGTGGATTCGTAGCTGTGGGGGATGACAGCGACTTGAAACCAGCGGCCGCCGCGATCGCAATTCGCAATGGTTAGACTGACGCCATTGACGGCGATACTACCTTTGGGGACGAGATAGGGGGCGATCTGTTGATGCCAGAAGGGGGAGGTGCTCGGGGCGACGAAGCGCATTTCCCAGGAATTTCCGGTGGATACTGCGAAGTCCAAACAGCCGATCGCATCGACGTGGCCCGTCACGAAATGTCCCCCCAACTTGCTCCCGGCCCGCAGGGAGGTTTCCAAATTGGCGTAAGCTTGCAAATTTTCCCCCAACGTGGTACGGCTCAGGGTTTCGGGGGAGGCCGTCGCCACGAAGCCCTCCGGGAGGATTTCCACCACCGTCAGACACACCCCGTCCACGGCGACGCTATCGCCGATCGCCAGATCGGTCAAAATTGCATCTGAATCCCCCGCCGCGCAGGCAATCCCGAAGCGATCGTCCCCCAGGGGTTCGACGGTTCCCAAGGCTTGAATTAATCCGGTGAACATGGCATTTTTCCCGTATGCGATTAAAGTTTGATTAAGAAATATAGCGCTGTGCGAGCCGCGTAGTTAAACACCGGATGGGTGAGAATTCTCAATCCCCCGACTCCCTCATACCGACTCCCGTTTCTAGACCTTGTAACTACACGATCGCGCACTGCTATATTTTCCGAGCCACCCCCGTCGGGTGACGCGACCCCCAGCATCGATGCCCGTTTTGCCTTTGGTGAGCTAGAATCGCCCTTGATACCTTGTCAAATCCGGTCTATTTCCGCCTTGCCCGTTCTAGCTCCCCGCCGTTGTATGCCGGGACATCTCACGCCCTGCGATCGCCCCCCGCCCGCCGGCTACCGCCCCCACTCGATCCCCCCCTCTCAAGGAATTCGGGACAAATCCGCTGTCAATTCCAGTCGAAATCGAGGCATACTGGAAATCAGGATGTCTGTCTGCAGGTCTACCGAGTCGTTTGCTTACCGTATTTTATCGAGGCTGAACCGATGATTGAAATGAAAGTCGCCGGAATCGCACTAGATGCTACCACCCGCAGTCCCATCGTTTTGCTCAGGGACGCGACGGAGCGACGAGCCTTGCCCATCTTTATCGGTCAGGATCAAGCAAAATCCATAATTGGCGCCCTCGAAAATCATAAACCTCCCCGACCCCTCACTCACGATCTTTTCGTCAACTTCATCGAAACCTGGGATATGGTTCTGGAGCGGATCGTGATCCACTCCCTCCAAGACAATACATTCTATGCGGTCTTGGTCGTCCGTCAAGGAGAGATGAAAAAGGAGATCGACGCCCGTCCGTCCGATGCAATTTCCATTGCCCTCCGCACGGACAGCCCGATCTGGGTCATGGAAGAGGTGATCGCCGATGCTTCGATTCCCGTCGATCGCGATGCCGACGAAGCCGAACGGCGGGCGTTCCGAGAATTTGTCGCCAACCTCAGTCCCGAAGAACTGATTCGACGGGCTGATGTCCGCAAAGATGAAGCCCAATAGGCGGTGAAATCGTCCGATCCCCGTTCCGTCCCGGAGCGACAACCTGATCGCCCCATTCTTGGAGTCCCATGCATTACCGGCGGTTTGGCAAAACCAATTTGAACCTGTCCGTTTTTTCTCTGGGAACGATGCGGTTCTTGGCATCTCCCGAAAATGCCCGCAACACTTTGGAACGGGCTATTTTAATGGGGATCAACCACATCGAAACCGCCCAAGGCTACGGAAAGAGCGAAGAATACCTGGGTGCGGCTTTGAAGGCGGGTTTGCCCGCGGCCAGATCGCCACTTCACATCACCACCAAGATCCCCCCGACGCCCGATCCGGATACTTTAGAACGGGCGATCGACGATTCCCTGGCGCGGCTGAACCTGGATGTTCTGGACGGGTTGGCTATCCACGGCATCAATACCGCTGAACATCTCGAACGGGCGATCGCGGGAATGTCAGGTATTGATCGGGCGATCGCGGACGGACGGGTGCGGCACCTCGGCTTTTCCACCCACGCCCCCCTGGAGGTAATTTTAAACGCCATCCGAACCGATCGCTTCGAGTTTATCAACCTCCACTATTACTATTTTTTCCGACGCAACGCCCCCGCGATCGCCCGGGCCCACGAAAAGGATATGGGCATTTTCATTATTTCCCCGGCGGACAAGGGGGGACGACTCTACACCCCGCCCCCCAAACTGGCCGAACTCTGCCGCCCCTTTTCTCCCCTGGAACTCAACTATCGGTTTCTGTTGGGCGATCGTCGCATCGGAACCCTCAGCGTCGGACCCGCCAGCCCGCCAGAATTGGATTTACCGCTGCGGGTGTGCGACAGTGACCTCCCCCTCACGGATGCCGAACGAACCGCCTTAGAACGCCTGGAAACGGCTTTAGAAACGACGTTAGGAACCGACACCTGCCGACAGTGTTACGAATGTCTGCCCTGTCCGGAAGTGATCAATATCCCGGAAGTGTTGCGGCTGCGAAATCTGGCGATCGCCTACGATATGGTGGAATTCGGAAAATACCGCTACGGTATGTTTGAGAATGCCGGACATTGGTTTCCCGGAAGACGCGGCGATCGCTGTACGGACTGCGGCGACTGCCTGCCCCGATGCCCCGAAAATCTCGACATCCCCCGCCTGCTGCGGGACACCCACGAACGACTCGGGGGGCGAACCGGACGGCGGCTGTGGGAATCTTAATAAAGTCGGGAATCAATCAACAGTGTCATCTGTGAAATCCCATTCATCCGCGTTCGGAATGGGGAATGATATCAAGAACGAAAGCCCTAAAATCGACTATATATGTCGGCACACTTTCCCATTCTTTAATCATCGGTCAAGTCGGGGGATTTGTCAATCGGAAATCTTGAAAATTTGGGGGGATTTTGCGATCGCATTTTCCCCAACCCACAAAATTACCATTTTGTCAAGCCCCCCTCCCGGGGGACTCGGAAAATTGGTGCGTCGCAGTGTTTCGATTTTTCCAAAAAATCCGAATTTTTCACGAAATAATCGGGGTTTGAGCCTCTATTTTGGCGAGTAGACACGAGAACCCCTTGGGAGGCGTTTCCTCTATCCTACCAGAACCCCCATTCTGCCGTCAAGTCTTTGAGAACAATTTTCAGTCAAAATTTTATTATTTTCTGAAAAAATTTTGTAAATTAAAATAATTTCGACAGTTTGATTAGCACAGCTTATATAAACAGTTGATTTGCCCACATCACCTGTGAATCCAGTCGGGTAGGCATCGCCCACAACAACCAACCCAGACAATCCAGTAGAAGCAACCCTCTCCGGTTGCCATAATATCCCTTTAAAACAATTCTTAACCCCCCTTTTTTGACTCATCTGAATTCAAGGAACGTTCAAAAAATGCGATCGCCAATTTCTCCAGTTCGGCTTCTGAAACTTTGCCCTTAAACCGGGTTTGGGCGACTTCCAGACAGTGGGCGAAGAGGTCGGCATATTGATTAATCAGTTCCCGCTTTTTCGTCAAATCCGTATCACCAGACATTTGCATATTTTCTGTACTGATTGTTTTGCTTAATTGCTGATTTAGCCTTTTAAATACAGAAAGAATTACGGCAGTATTTATCATCAGTAAAATCGCAAATGTATGACGGATATGAAAGCCCAGGTGGATGCGGCTAATCGTTTCTTTTATCCCGATGTGATGGTGACGTGCGATGATCGCGATCGCGAATTGAATACCTTTAAAAAATATCCCTGTTTAATTGTCGAAGTTTTATCCAAGAAAACCGAGGGATTTGATCGCGGCGATAAATTCGCCGACTATCGGAAACTGAAAACCTTGCAAGAATATGTTGTGATCGATCAAACCAAAAAGCGGGCGGACTGTTTTCAACGTCAATCCGATGGAGTTTGGAGGGTAAAATTCTACACGCCAGACGAGGAAATTCAGTTTCAAAGCATCGATTTTCGGATCAGCTTTGATGCACTGTATGAAGATGTCGTTTTTACCGATACGGAAAATCGAGAGAGTCCGAATAGGGCGGGCGAGAAAAGTGAGGGGCGATCAACATAATGATCGAATCCAAAAATTTGCTTTTTACAACTCCCTGATTTCGATCAGAAACCATGGAGATTGCAATCAATCCTCTCTCTGTGTTTCTCTGTGTCTCTGTGGTTAAAAAATCGAGCTTAATTAATGCGTTATCGTACAACTGGCGATCGCATTGTTAGCCCTCGAACGCTGGACGCAATCCGATACACCGATATGATAGGGCATCGTCACCACGGTAGAGGATTGGCGGTTCGGTATTTTCCACCGCCAAGATCGCTACATCCAGCCCGATCCCAAACGCTATCTCGTCCCAGAAGAGTTGACACCATGACTCGAAATTTTGATAGGTATTTTCGGCGAAAAGGATTGATTTTTCTGGAAGTTTTTGATATCATAATTGACAGAGTGTGGCTCAGATCAGACCATGTGCGATACTTTCGTTGCTCTGCCGGATGCGACCCCCGACGGTCACGTTATTTTCGGAAAAAATAGCGATCGCCCCGCCGGAGAACTGCAAGATGCGATCGCCCTCCCCAGAATGTATTATCCCCCCGGCGATCGTCTGCGGTGTACTTATATCGAAATCCCCCAAGTCGAGAAAACCCTCGCCGTCATCCTCTCCAAACCGCGATGGATGTGGGGGGCGGAAATGGGTGCCAATGAGTGCGGGGTTGTTATCGGCAACGAAGCCGTTTGGACGACGGAACCCTATCGCAGCGATGGGTTATTGGGAATGGATTTAGTGCGGTTAGGATTGGAACGGGGCGAGACGGCGAAAGCCGCTTTAGACTGTATGATCGAGCTTTTGAATCACTACGGACAGGGGGGAAACTGTGCCGAAGCGTTCCCGATGAATTATCACAATTCTTTTCTGATTGCCGATGCCACGGAAGCCTGGGTATTGGAAACGGCGGGAGAATTTTGGATTGCCGAACGAGTCACCCACGGGACGCGATCGATTTCCAACAATCTCAGTATCCGAACGGCGGGAAATTTGCGACATCCCGGAGTCGTTGATCGCGCGATCGCGATGGGATTATGTGAGGGAATAAAAGATTTCGATTTTGCCCGCATTTTCTCGGAAGGGGGATTTTACGAAGCATCTCCCAACTCGCGGGAAAGTCGCGTCCGGACGCTGTGTCGGCGCCGTGAGGGAGAATTTACCATCGATGTGGCGAAGGCTATTTTGAGAGAACACGAAGGCAATATTTGTATGCACGGAGCGTTTGAGAGTGCCGGAAGCCAGATTTCAAGCCTGTCTCGGCGGGGATGCGAGCACTGGTTCATCGATCGCCCCCACCCCTGTTGTCGCGAATACGAGAAAAAGGAATTCTGCTTTCGTGCGGTGGCTTCCGGCGAAAAATCTGTCTCTGGGGGGTCGTTTTCCGGCCGAGAGCCGTGAGAGACTCGAAAAAGAGTCGAATAATTGGAGTCAAAAATATGATCGGCGGAAAATTTGGCAAACAAGAATCCCTGCAAATTATAGCCCACAGCATGGAGCAGGTGGCGAAAGAACTGCGTGGGATGAATAACAAGTTGGAAAACATCGAAACCCTGCTCGACAAACGCCTCCCCAAACCCGAAGAGAAAGACGGAATTACTTGGGTTGCGGGAGAACCCATCAACCGTCCGAACAAGTCTTGAAGTGGGGAGTGGGGAAAGTGAAGAGTGAAAAATGAAAAATGATATCATGTCCGCAACAATCGTTTTTATAAAAATGATTTCTGTCATTCAATACAGGCCGGATGCCCGTGCTACCCAACTGTTATATCATATAAAATCCGCTCGATCACCAGAAATAAATCCAAACCGTCAATCGGCTCAAACTCCTGATATACGGCGATATGGGTTGATATGAAGCTGTTGGCGATCGACAGGACTTGATATGATTTTTGCTAATATCGCAAGTATCGCGCTCGTGTGTTTATATCCAACCCGTTTTGTTGCGAGTATTCAACCGGATTTAAGATGAGGTGTGTTTTTTTGATCGAACAGACTCTGCAATCCTCTGAATATGATTTGAGCTGTTAGCTGGAAAATTGATTTCCCAGGGGTTCGGGCATTGAACTTGTCGCGATCGTTGCTACAATTATCAATGATCAATTATCAATGATCAATTCTTTCCCATTGTGCACTCAAACTGCGAAAATCGTAATCCGAGGCGCCGGGATGGCAGGTCTGGCAGTTATTGAGGGTGATGGGTTTGGAAAATTCCACCTGGGGATGCAGGGCTTTGAAAAAGCGCGATCGCTCGATCCGGTAGGGGATGCGTTCCTCGTTGACGCTCATTGACCGGGAAAAGGTGCGGAGATAGTTCCAGATCAGGAGCCTGGGGGGGTCGATGAGGGGGTCGATTTGGACGCCGTAATGATCGGTATCTTGGAGGATTTGCTGCCAGGTCTGTCGGGGCAGGACTTGTGGCGGGATAGGGATGTGGCAGGTGGCGCAGTTTTCCAGGTAGAGTTCCTGGCCGAGTTGATATTGTGGCGGGACCCAATCGACCGTTCCAATTGAGGTGTTGGGAGTTTGAGTGGTGCCACGGGAAGTGATGCCGACGGCGAGGCAGACGGCAATCAGGATGCAGAAGCATCGCAGCAGTAGGGACCGTCGCCGCGATCGCTGCGGGTGGGAGAATTTGGAATCAAACATCGGTGGAGGGGGCATTGATCGCCGCCCTAGTCTAACGTGAGGATCATACCTTCTCGGGCGACCATTCCGCTGGGGAAATGGGCTTGGACTTGGGTTTCGATCGCATCGAGAAAGTCGTCGTCGTGGGAGGGGTCGTGCTGGTACATGACGACCTGCTTCACCCCGGCTTTTTTAGCCACCTCCACCCCCACTTCCCAGGTGGAGTGTCCCCAGCCGAGTTTCGGGGACTCGCGGTCGTGGTATTCCTCGTTGGTGTAGGTGGCGTCGTAGATCAGCAGGTCGGCATCGCGGGCCAGGTGGAGGACATTTTCATCGAAGCGATCGAGAAAGTGCTCGGTGTCGCTGCAGTAGACGGCGGTGCGGCCTTCCCAGGTGACGCGGTAGCCGATGGCGACGTTGGGATGGTTGAGGGGGGCCGTCTCGATTTTGATTCCCCCGTCCAGGGCGATCGCGTCGCCGGGGACGATATCGTAAAATTTCATATCCGATTGCATGACGTGCATCGGGACGGGGAAGTTGGGGTGTACCATCTGGTCGGAGAGGCGTTCTTTGATGGTCGTCCCGTCGGGAGCGATCGCCCCGTAGATGTGAAAGCGGTTGATGGGAATAAAGGCGGGCACGAAAAACGGAAACCCCTGGATGTGGTCCCAGTGGGTGTGGGAAAAGAAGACGCGGGCTTCGACGGGCATCTGCTTGAGCAAGTCCAGGCCCAAAACCCGCAATCCCGTCCCCCCATCAAAAATTAAGCGCTGGTTCCCGAGGCGCATTTCCACGCAGGAGGTGTTGCCTCCGTATCGGATCGTTTGGCGGCCCGGGGTGGGAACGCTCCCCCTCACGCCCCAAAACTGCACGCAAAATTCCGGAGAACTGGAATTGTCATTCATCGTGTTTTCGTTGGAAATCTGGGGATTCCGAGCGGGCGGATCTGAAACTGACATCTTGGTTGACGGCGGACGTTTTACAGTAGGTGAAAGACTTGAGACTTGAGACCGAACCTTCTGGGATCGTTAAGTTCCGATCGACCGATCGTCTAGAATTGCACCGCAGTTTCCAGAATTGCTTAAGCCCAAGTTAGTGTCTCACTAGGATTATTGTAGCCCCGAATTTCAACGACCCGGTTATTTTCATCCACCAGAACCACCGTGGGCCGGTGGGTTGAGATTTCTTCCGGCGTCAGTTGGGCGTAGGCCATCACGATCAGGCGGTCCCCCGGCATGGCCAGACGGGCCGCGGCGCCGTTGAGTTGGATCTCGCCCGAGTGAGCCGGGGCCGGAATGACGTAGGTGATCAGTCGTTCCCCGTTGGTGGTGTTGACCACCTGCACCTGTTCGTGAACGAGAATTCCGGCCGCATCGAGCAAATGTTGGTCGATGCTGATGCTGCCGACGTAGTTCAGGTTGGCTTCCGTCAAGGTACAGTTATGGATTTTAGCGGACAACAGGGTGCGGTGCATATTGTAAATTCAAAGGATCGCCGATTTGAGAATCCGCCCGCCGGAAGGCGGGGGATTGGGGGGTTACGGACGTTTTGTCCTGAAATCCAGTTATTTTGAACCGGCTTTGATGCAGGTTTCGACGAGGGGTTTCACTTGGTCCACGTCTTTCCAGCCGAGAATTTCGGTGGCTTTTTTCTCGAGGTTTTTGTAGGTTCGGAAAAATTCGGCAATTTCGTCGAGCCGGTGGGGGGCGACGTCTTTCAGGGACTTGACCTCGGCGTAGCGGGGATCTTTGGCGGGGACGCAGAGAATTTTTTCGTCGCGATCGCCGCCGTCGATCATTTCCAGCATCCCGATGGGGCGGGCGGCAATTACGCACCCGGGGAAGGTGGGCTGGTCCATCATCACCATACCGTCAAGGGGGTCGCCGTCGTCGGCGAGGGTGTTGGGGACGAAGCCGTAGTCGAAGGGGTACTCGACGGAGGCGTACAGCACGCGGTCGAGGGCGAAGGCCTGCAGGTCTTTGTCGAATTCGTATTTATTTTTGCTCCCGCCCGGAATCTCGATCAAAATGTTGAGCAATCCGGGTTTGGGTTCGGGGGGAATCAGCGATAGATCCATCTGAGTCGTTCTCCAAGCTTGTGTTGGGTTGGGGGGAAACCGGGCGCGAGTTGGCGGGTTTCCCCCTATAAGATTCTAGGCGCGATCGCACGATCCTCCAACCCATTCTCGACTTTTGCTTCAGGGGGGCGAGGGGCGATCGCGCAGCGTCCGGATCGAATAGGAGGTCGGTTGCAGCGTTTCGACCTGGCTCGGCGAGTAGCGCGCGATCGCCAGCAGGGGGAAGATGAGTGTTACGAGGGCGATAACCGTCCCAACCAAATCTGCAAATCGGTGGGTCGAACTGCCAGGCGAACTGACAGGTTGACTGTCTGATTCCATATTTAAAATTTTTGCACGGAGGATGCGAAGTCGGACTGAGAGAGAACAATCGCTCCCGCATTATATCACACCCGATCGCCAACGCCAAAGCGATCGGCATCCCGCACCCGCCCGATTATTTCTGTCGCAAATCGTTGTACTGGGTTTGCGCCACGTCCAGCAGGGTCAGCACTTGCTGCCAGCCCGGGTTGCCGGCCTCGGTGCTGTTGCCCCATTCCGCCTTCAACTGTTCGCGCAACTGGTCGAACCGGGTATTGACATCCGTCGCGCCCTTGCGATCGTGGGATTCCCCCGGGCCGTCCGATCCCTCGTCGCCATTTTCCAGGGCTTCCTGGATATCTTGGGCGGTCTCGGCTAGGCTGAGGGCGCGGTGGGCGATATTTTCGGGCAGTTTGGGGCGGTCCGAGAGGGCGATGCGGGACAATTCCAACAGAAACTGCCGCACCTGTTCGAGCCAGTCTTGCTGTGTTCCCCGCCAGTTGGCGCCAGCGGCGGGGGAGGTGGCGACTTGGTCTTGGATCGCCTGGGCCTGTCGGGCCAGGGGGAGGGCGGAGGTGGAAACTGCGGTCGGCAATGTGGGGATGTCCGCCAGAGATGCCCGGGCAACTTGGATCAACAGGTCGTTCACCTGTTCGATCCATCTGCGGTCGGAGGATGGAGAGTTCAACTCAGTCATTTTCAACGCAAACTTCGAGATCGAATACAACAGGGGCGGGGTGGAACCGATCGCCCGGGAATCCCGAGAGCGACGCGATCGCAAGGCGTCGTCGCCCCGAGGTCGTTTCCGTGCCCCGGTGGGAGGACTCCGGAAGCCGCATCTGCCCCCGAGTACCCCCCCCGGCCGAATCAACAGAAACCGGCAAAGTCGTGGAGTGCGGCCGCGCGCGCCCGTCCCATCCAGTTCGGTTCATCAGTTCTCATACAGATTTCTGATGACTGAATGACAAAAATCGTTTTTAGAAAAACGATTTGAGCGGACATGATATCAAAGTGAGGGTCGGGTGGGGCGAAGACTTCGAGAGGTCAACCGAACAGACCGAGGGGCGCGATTCGGCGAGTTTTGGACTCGAAGCCGTGACTGACAAGGGGCTCTCAGAGAAGAGAAATCCCTGACCGGGGACTACTTTTCCGTGAGCTTCCAAACACCGTCCCAGGTTTCACTCGGGGGCTTTGTGGTCTCATACAGTATACACCGATCCACATGAAGTTTCGCCGCTTTATTTTGCGGGTCGAGCTTCAAAACTTCCAAAAATTCGTGTTTAGCTTCCCGGAAGGCATCTTTCGCCGTGGCAGCAAATCGTTTCCGGCACAGGTCGATGAGTTTCCGCAGCTTCGGAAGTGAGAGTTCTGCGGCTTCGTCGGCCAACATTTGCTGAGTTTCCGGGCGGCCGGCGAAGTGTTGCACTTTGGCGGCCAGCAACTTTTTCGCCTCCCGGGGGGTGAGGGTTTTGACGGCCTCCAGAATCCGATCCCAAATTTCGTCCGGCGGGGCCAACCGCGCCTCGGCCAGGGACAGCCGTCGCAGGGTATTTTCGCCGAGAATGGCTTCCAAGTCCTTGAGGGGCAGTTCTTCCAACATTTGGCCGAGCAGTTCGCGATCGCTGTAGGAGAGCTTTTTCAACTGGCTTTCGGACAGGGTTTCCAACTCCTCCAACAGGGGGACGAGGTCGGCGTCGGCCAGCTTGTCCTTAGCCGGTTTCAGGTAAAATTCCCGGCCCCGGTGATAGTGGTCGATGATCTGCTGCTGTTCCTCGGAGATGGGGCGGGCGAGTTTCCCGGACCGGATGCCCACCAATTCGTAAATCCGCACCGGCTGACTCTTGCCCTTGACGGTGATGAAGTCGAGTTCCCGGACGACCAGGCGGCTGGCGTAGGGGTGGTAAGTATTTTCGCTGATGATAATATCGGTTCCGTACTGCTTGCTGGTGCCTTCCAGGCGGGAGGCGAGGTTCACCCCGTCCCCGATGGAGGTCAATTCCATGCGCTTGCTGGAGCCGATATTGCCGCTCACCACCTCGTCCGAGTGCAGGCCCATGCCAATTTTGATCGGCATCAACCCCTGAGAAACCCGGTGTTGGTTGAACTCGGCCAGCCGGTGGCGCATCTCCACGGCGGCCTGCAGGGCCATCCAGGGGTGGTCTTCCAGGGGGGCCGGCGACCCGAACACGGCCATCAGGGCGTCGCCGATGTACTTGTCGAGGGTGCCGTGGTAGTTGAGGACCGTATCCACCATCTCCTCGAAATACTCGTTGAGCATGGTGACGACTTCTTCGGCCTGCAGCTTTTCGGTGAGGGTGGTGTAGCTGCGGATGTCGCTGAACAGGACGGTGACGTGCTTGCGGGTCCCCCCCAGTTTGATCTCGCCGCTGGCCAGGAGGGATTCGGCGACGGCGGGGGTCATGTAGCGGTAGATCAAGTTTTTGACTTCTTTTTCGCCGCTGATATCTTCCATGACCACCAGGGCGCCGCTGACCTTTTCGGGGTCGCTGATGTCGGACATGGAGTTGATGGAGAGGTTGATGCTCTGGGGGTCTTCGGAGGCTCCGGACAGGAGGGTTTGGTCGGGGTAGTATTGCTGGCGGTCTTTGGATTCTTTGGGCTGCAGGGCCAGGTCGAACCAGCGGGCGAAGTCGCCGTCCTTGAGGTGGATCAGATCCCGCACCGAGGGGCGCTGTCCCACGTCGGCTTCCGTGAGGCCGAGCAGTTGCATGGCGCATTCGTTGGTGGCGATCATGCGGCCTTCGCGATCGGCGGAGATGACGCCGTTGGTGAGGCTGCGGAGGATGTCTTTTTGGCGCTGTTCCTGCTCTTTGACTTTTTGGAACAGTTTGGCGTTCTGGAGGGCGATCCCGGCTTGGATGTTGAAGGCCCGCATGAATTCCAGGTCGTTTTTATTGAAGCTGGCTTTCCACTGCTCGGGGGGATCGGGCCAGGTGGCGGGGTCGTAGGGGGGATACTCGCCCTGTTTTTTCTTGTTGATCAGTTGGGTGACGCCGATGAGTTGGTCGTCGGCGTTGTAGACGGGCATACACAGCAGGCTGCAGGTGCGGTAGCCGGTTTTTTGGTCGGTTTTTCGGGACTGTTCCGATCGCGGGTCGTTGTAGACGTCGAAGGGGATGAGCAGGGGTTCGTGGCTTTCGGCGACGATGCCGGCGAAACCGGCGGTGCGGGGGATGCGAATTTCGGTGAGTTCCCCGTTGATGGGGATTTTCGTCCACAGTTCCCCCGCCTCTTCGTCGAGGAGCCACAGGGTGGAGCGGTCGGCGTTCATCAGTTCTTTCGCCTGCCCCATGACGTTGGTGAGGGTGTCTTGCAGGTCGAGGCTGCTCTTGCTCAGGGCGTTGACCGCGTTCATGAGGGCGGAGGCGGCCCGCTGGCGCTGGGTGGCTGAATAGAAGGATTTGGAGGACTCCAAAATCAACCGGATGGAGGGGGCGAATTCGTCGAAGAGTTGTTCGTCTTTGCGGGTAAATCCTTCGCGATCGACTTTTTCGGACAGCGGGGTGGCCGGATCGATGTCCGGCTTGAGTTTGTTGAGCAGTTGGACGACGGCCACCAGCTCCCCGCTGTCGTTGTTGAGCAGCGGCATGGCGATCATGGTGTAGGTGCGATAGCCATTTTTTTCGTCGAATTTTTTGGCCGCGGCCGATCGCGGGTCGTCGTAGAAGTCGTAGGGGATGTTGACGATTTCCTTTTCGGTGGCGACTTCTCCGGCGATGCCGGCCCCGGCCGGAATTCGCAGTTCCAGGGGTTGTCCGTCTTCCCCTTTGGCGACGATCGACCACAGTTCGTGTTTCTCCTCGTCCATCAGCCAGATCGTGGTGCGATCGGCGTTCAGCAGTTCCCCGGTTTTGAACGTGATCGAGGAGAGCATTTCGTTGAGGATCGCTTCAAACCCCTGGGCGTCGAGCAGGTTGTCGAGCATCGAGAGGGTTTGATTGACAGTTTTCAGCTTTTCCTCGACATCTTTGACGGCTTCGACAAATGTTTCTTTTTTCAGGGGAGCCAACAGGTTGGAAAAACTGCCGCCGCGACGGGCCAAGCCTGAAGATGATGGGGGGACGACATCGGGGGTTTCACCCCCCATGCGCCGGATGGGACGGCGGGGGTGGGTCGAGTTACCGCCCTCTCCGGCGATGATATCGACATCGACCGTGACGGAGACGGCAGGATTTTGAGGCATCGAATTGTTTGGAGATGCAGAGTTCATAAACCTTTACCAAACAGGCTGGAACTGTGGTCGTGTTGGGGACTATCGGTTTGGGAGCGTCGAGATGCGATGGTCGGCTTGCGGAAAGTCTGCAAAATTTTAATAACTTTTGCCGAGCTGACGGCGAATGGCGGCCGACGGCTCGATTCGCAAAGGAGGTTGCACTTAATTATAAGTGTTGCACTCGCCTTGGTAAATGTCTGTTATAGTTTGTACCAATTTAGCCGGGGAGGGGGATTTTTATCCGTTTGCCGGAGCGGCAGATGGAGATCGGTGGCGGTGGGGGACGACAGGGGCGACGGCGGGCCGGGTTTTGATACAATCGGTGCAACCCGAGGTTGCCGATCGCGCTAGTATAATTAAAATGCCCGACCGCAACAGCGGTCTGGAGAAGGCGGCGCGGGAGGTTCACTCGGACACCGGGTCTGGATTCCCAGGGATTGACGGCCGGCTGACCGCATCGTTTCCCCGCCCATCGGTGTCAACCGGATCTCTTTGAGAGCCATCCGGAACCTTGCGGTTCCCGGGGGAGCGTGTCAACATCAATATTTGGACTGTAGCGAATTCTCATGCAGACTGAAGCTTTTAGTGAGCTTTTTCCCCTTTTTAAAGGGGCGAACCCAGAAACTCTGGAATGGCTGTTGTCCGTCGCCGTGAAGCACGAGTATCCGGCAGATCGGGCGGTCGTGATGGAAGATGCTTGGGGAAACGCGGTCTATTTTATCGTTTCCGGCTGGGTCAAGGTGCGGCGCCTGTCGGGGGATAATGTCGTCACCCTGGCGATTTTGGGGCGGGGCGATTTTTTCGGCGAGATGGCGATTTTGGACGAGTCCCCGCGATCAAATGACGTGATCGCCCTGTCCGCTGTGCGCCTGATCAGCGTCTCGGCGCAGCGGTTCATCCAAACCCTGTTCAAAGATCCACAACTGCACCATCGAATGCTGCAACTGATGGTGCGACGCCTGCGCCAAACCAACCAGCGCTACCAGATCCGCCACCGCCCCCCGGCGGTGAAATTGGCCAATACCCTGGTGGAGTTGGCCGAAAATTACGGCCAGTTGACGGAAAAGGGGACTGACATCTTCAACATTCCTGAACAGGATCTGGCCGACGTCACTGACATCAGTTTGGAGGAGACGAGCAAAATTATGGAGAAGCTCCACAGCAAGGGCTGGATCAATATCGATCCGGAACGGCAGGCGATCCATTTGCTCAACCTCAAACACCTGAATCAGTTGGCGAATCAGTAGATGGGTCTTCCCGTCGCCTTCGGGGGGCGGTTGTGCGGGTCGGGTGCGATGTTGTCACTTTACACCATCCTGATGAGAGAAGCCATTCAAACCCCACCGCGCCATTCTCGTGCTCCCATTCCCGCCCTACATTATCGGGTTTCGATGCCCCAACCGGAGTCCCACCTGTTCGAGGTGCGCTTGGACTTGTCGCGCCCAAATCTGTGCGGAACGGCCCCGGAGTCGTCGGTGATCGATTTGAAAATGCCGGTCTGGACGCCGGGATCGTACCTGGTGCGGGAATATGCCCGACATTTGCAGAATTTTCGGGTTTGCGATCGCTCTGGCCAATCCCTGCCTTGGATGAAGGTGAGCAAAAATCATTGGCGCGTCGAGGCGGGGGACGCGGAAACTGTCACGGTGACTTATCGCATCTACGCCAACGAGTTGACGGTGCGAACCAACCACCTGGACGGAACCCACGGCTATTTCAACGGGGCGGCGATGTTTTTCTACGTCCCGGGGGCGGAAAAACAGCCGATCCGGGTAGCGATCGCACCGCCGCGAAATTGGGTCGTGACGACGAGTTTGCCGGCCGTTGCGGGTACAGAAAATACCTTTGAAGCGACGGATTTCGATACCCTGGTGGACAGTCCCTTCGAGATCGGCACCCACGAAATTTATGATTTTGAAGTGCGCCAAAAACCCCACCAACTGGCGATCTGGGGTCGGGGAAATGCCCAACCCGATCGCCTGCTCCGGGATATGGAGAAAATCATCGAGGTGGAGGCGGACTTGTTCGGCGGACTCCCCTACGATCGCTATTTATTTTTGCTGCATTTGTCGGGGCAGGGTTACGGCGGCTTGGAGCACAAAGATTCCTGTTCTTTGAATTATCCCCGTTTCGGACTGCGCGATCGCGATAAATACAACCGCTTCATGCAGTTGGTCGCCCACGAATTTTTCCACCTGTGGAACGTCAAACGTCTCCGCCCCAAAGAGCTGGAAGTTTTCAACTACGAGGGGGAATGTTACACCCCGTCCCTGTGGTTTTGCGAGGGGACGACGAGTTATTACGATCTGGCGATTCCGTTCCGGGCGGGTATTTTCAATGTCAAAACGTTTTTCAAGGGGTTGAGCAAAGATATTTCCCGGTTCCAAACCACGCCGGGGCGGCTGGTGCAGCCGTTGAGCGAGTCGAGTTGGGACGCTTGGATCAAGTTGTATCGCCGGGATGCCTACAGCGACAATAATCAAATTTCCTACTATTTGAAAGGGGAATTGGTGTCGTTTTTGCTGGATCTGCTGATTCGGAATGGGAGCAACAATCGGCGATCGCTCGATGACGTGATGGTGCACCTGTGGGAGAAATTCGGCAAGGACGAAATCGGCTATACGGAGGCTGAGTTGCGGGAAGCGATCGCGTCGGTGGCGGAAACGAATTTGGACGAGTTTTTCGACCTTTATGTTGACGGGTTGGAAGAATTGCCTTTTGATGAATATTTGCAGCCTTTCGGTTTACAATTGAAAGCGGAAAATGGGAATGATACGCCGGATTTGGGTTTGAAATTGGCGGCGGAAAATGGGAAGGCGATCGTCAAGTTTGTGGAGGCCGGAAGCGGCGGCGAGTCGGCGGGAATTGACGCGGGAGATGAGATTTTGGCGTTGAACGGTTTCCGGATTACTGCTGAAACTTGGGGCGATCGGCTCAAGGATTTTGAGGCGGGGGATATGGTGGAATTGACGTTTTTCCACCAAGATGAATTGCAAACCCGTCGGGCGACTCTGGCGTCTCCCCGTCCCACCAGTTACCGGATCGCTTCTGTGGCGGAACCGACGCCGGAACAGGAGCGAAATTTCAGTGCTTGGCTGGGGTGTCCTTTTGTGAAGTTGTAGATATTTCGTTTTTGTTGAGTTGAAATTGATGGGCAACCGGGGACGGTTGCCCCCACGTTTTTGTTGAGTTGAAATTGATGGGCAACCGGGGACGGTTGCCCCCACAGCAAAGATTTCATTAGAGATCTTTTATAGCAGTAGGCATTTAGGTTAGGACAGATCCTCTCTCTGTGTTCTCTGTGCCTCTGTGGTGAAAATTCAAAACTGTCCCAACGTATTCCCGTAGTGCCATAATATCAAATCCGATTGAATGCCGGATCATATCGATAAAAATGATAGGGGATAACTCATGTTTTCGGCGAAACCGAGGATGCCGCGATCGCGGTATTCGTAGAGTAAGTTTCCTGGGTTGTCAAATAAGAAGGTTCCGCCCCGCTGGGTCATGTAAACTGGGTTGGGGACGTAGGTTTTCCAGTGTCCGAGGACTTCGGTCATGTTCCGCAGTCGCAGGGTGGCGAGCTCGAAGGGTCGTTGAAAGCCTTCGCCGCCGGCGAGGTTGAAAAATGAGCCTTTGAAGGCGGGTAAGGGTTTGGCTTTTACGACTTCTTTTTCGCCGAATAATTGGGGGGCGTCGCGATCGCCTCTGTAACCCCGAAACACTTCCGCCAGGGTTCCGGGACTGCCGATCCCCGCACACATCAACATCAGGTTTGCCCAGGCATTTTGACCGGGGGAAAGGAGGGGCAATTTGAAGGATAATCCGGAGTAGAGTTCCAATTGTCGGTGGAGTTCGGCTGTGGGATCGACAAATAGCCATTCGGGGGGAAATTCGGTGTATTCGCAAAATTTCAGTCCGGAGTCGCGATCGCCGATTCCGACGGCCCGAATGGTGATTCCTTGGGAGCGAATTTTTTCGGCTTCTCGCTGTAGCCACCAGGCATATTCGAGGCTGTCAAAATCCCCCAGTTGCGGCCAGATTAACATGAGGATGCGATCGCCCGATTCGCAGCCGGTTAAAATGGGGAGGGTGGCGCGATCGCTGACTCGCTGGCGTCGGGTTTGACTGAGGATGGTGTAAGGATTCATGGCGGCTTCGGGGGTCAGTTGACGGGGAATATTTTACTATATTTTGGGTGTCACCACAGAGGTACAGAGGACGCAGAGAGGGAGGGTTAAGAGTTGGAACCGTAGGGGTGACAGTGATGGGTGTAAAGTATAATAGATTCTGAGGTTCAATTGAGCTGTCCCGTCAGATCGTGATAATTGTTTGTATTTGACGACAGTCGATTGAACTGAATCTCAAAATTTCCAACTTTTCTCTATTACCAATGAATACAAAACTCGTCGAATCTTTGGTTCAAATGGTCGAATCGCTGTCCGCAGAAGATTATGCCTTGTTTCAACAAAAATTGACCGGCAGAATCATTCAAAAAACTGCGGGTGTTTGTGGGGGAAACGCCCGAATTCGCAATACCCGCATTCCGGTTTGGACAATTATTTCTTTACAAAATCAAGGGGCGGGCGATGGAGAAATCTTGGAAAATTTTCCGATATTGACTCCATTTGACTTGATAGCGGCAAGGATATATTATCAAAACAACGTTTTATAAATTGATCGAGAAATTGGCGAATCTGACGCTTGATAACCTGTTTCGCTGTCAATCGGGGTGCTTTTGGCGACATGATAATTTTTCTACAGCGCCAGTTTCACGACTTCTTTGGTATTGCCGGTTTATAAAAACTCATCCGGAATGGGTTCTAACATGAGATTGATGGCATCTTTTAAATTAGCGATCGCCTCGTCTTTCGTTTCCCCGAAGGATGAGACAAAATTCAGTTCGGGACAGGTTGCCGAATAAGCTTGGCATTCTTCATCCCATTCGATAATCGCTCGAATCATCATGGCTTTGACAGTAATTTTATGGTCGATTACTTCCCATCGTATTATATCATGATCCCTGAAAAATTATTGACGGTCAGTTTCCTTCACCAAGAAATTATCGATTTCGTCAATTAAACATCTGATACTCTGACTCGGAGTTGCTCGAAATCGGTTTTAATTGACAGCCCGCTTGGGAATCAATTCCCAAGCTCATAGCACAAATCCTCTAAAGAGGATTGGGGAGGCGATGCGGGCAAATAACCGGAGCTAATATTATAGCAACTACTAAGGCGATGAGGACACAATTACCGAAGCCGAGTCCACTTGAGTGGACTTTTGCTATCAGCCTTGAAATTCATTTCCGTGGCAGCTCAATATTTATCTTTTCAATATCCCAATTCTTGTCCGTTCCAAACGGAATTATCAACTGATTTGGTAAGTAAAATTTGCGAACCATAATCTACTATTTCCTTTGCGATTTTAGCTTCAGAACAGATCTCAATTATTTGATGTGATGTATCATTTCATCTTCTGACAGCATCCGATCGCATCAAATTTGATGTCACAAGGCTGTCAACGAATTGAAATGCGGTGGGCTGCATCAGAGCGTTTTAACGTTGATACAGCCTATTATAACCGGTTTCTGAGATTATCATTCCTGCAAGGGCGCGATATCTGTCGCCTCCCGAAACGCTTTCTCCCGCCGCCGCCGTTTGAACGGGTTGCGAATCCAGGTTTGGAAACTATCGACGTAGGTGAACCACACGGGGACCACCACCAATGTTAACAGGGTGGATGTGGTCATGCCGCCGATAACGGCGATCGCCATCGGACTGCGGACTTGGGAACCCGCCCCCAATTCTAATGCGATGGGTAGCATTCCGGCGATGGTGGAAAAGGTGGTCATTAAAATGGGGCGAAGTCGGGAAACACCGGCTTCGAGGACGGCTTGAAATCGGGGCATTCCTTCCCGCTGATTTGCCATCGAACAGTCCACCAAAAGGATGGCGTTTTTGGTGACGAGTCCCATTAATAAGACGATGCCGATTAATGCGAATAATCCCAACTCTTTTTGGGTGATCATCAGGGCGAATAGTGCACCGCCCAGAGATAGCGGCAGGGCCATCAAAATGGTGATGGGGATGATGAAGTTGTTGTACAGCAGGACCAAAATGGCGTAAATTCCCAGGACGGCCAATCCCAAGGCCCCCACGAAGCGGGTGAAGATGTCGATCATGATTTTGGCGTCACCTTCGGACTGCTGTTTGACGTCGGGGGGGAGGGGGTTCATGGCGGGGAGGGACTGGACTTTTGCTACCCCATCCCCGAGGGAAAGGCCGTCCAGGTTGGCTTCCAACTGGACTTGCCGCGATCGGAAATAGCGATCGATGGCCGCCGGACCGCTGCCGATGGTGATGTCGGCGACGGCAGAGAGGGGGACGAGGCGCCCGTCGTTGGCGGGGATTTGCAGGTTTTCGATCGCCTCGAAGTCGTTGCGAAATTCTTCGGCCAACTGGACTCGGATGGGAATCTGGCGGTCCGGCAGGTCGAATTTGGGCAAATTGGCTTCGTTATCTCCCAAAGTCGCCAATAACGCCGTCCGGGCGATCGCCTGCACGGATACGCCCAAATCCCCGGCCCGCTTGGGATCGGGGCGGATCAGGATCTCCGGTTTCACCAAACTGGCGGAGGAGGTGACTTCCACGAGTCCGGGCAGTTCCCGCATCTGCCGTTCGAGGGCGTTTGCGGTCGATAGCAGGGATTCCGGGTTGTCGCCGGTGAGGACGATGGTCAAATCTTTGCTGCTGCCGCCGGCCCCTTGGGATTGGAAGCTGACCCTCGCCCCGGGAATCTGCCCGAACCGCGATCGCATTTCGGTTTCAAATTCGCCCTGGGACATCTCCCGTTCGTCGCGGGGCACCAGGTTGACGTAAAGGGTGCCTTTGTTGACTTCCGTCGCCCCACTCCCGCGGCTTCCCACCACAGCCAGGACGTTATCGACGGCGGGACTTTCGGCCAGCAGTCCCATCGCTTCCTGGGCGGTGGCCTCCGTGTCCGCCAGGGTCGAACCCGGCGGCAGGTTGATGGAAACGGTGCTCAACCCGGTATCGCCGCTGCTAAATAACCCTTTGGGGATCAGGGGTACCAACTGCAAGCTGCCGATAAAAAATGCGATCGCCAATAATAAGGTGGTGATCCGGTGCCGGAGTGCCCAGGTCAATAACTGGCGGTAGGGCGAAAATCGGCGCCGGGGACGGGGCGAATTTTGGGGCATTTTGTCCCGTTTCCGGGGTTTCAACAATCTCGCCCCCAGCAGCGGGGTCATGGTGCAGGCCACCAGGGTCGAGAACATGGTGGAGGTGGCTACCGTCACGCCGAAGGGTTGGAAAAATTGTCCGGGGACGCCGCCCATAAATGCCACGGGAATGAAGACGGCGACGATGGTGGCGGTGGTGGCGACGACGGCTAGTCCGATTTCCCGGGAGGCGTCCAGTGCGGCCCGAAACGGGTGTTTCCCCATGCGAACGTGCTGGTCGATATTTTCCATCATGCAGATGGCGTCATCGACCAGGTTTCCCATCGCCAGGGCGAGGGCCAGCAGGGTCATGCCGTTGAGGGTGTAGTCGAAGGCTTGCATGACCATGAATGTGGGCAAAATGGACAGCGGCAGGGCGATCGCGGTGATCAGGGTGGGCCGCGGGTCCCGCAAAAAGAGTCCGACGACGACGACGGTTAAGATGGAGCCCAAAACGAGGGCGTCGATGGAGGCTTGGTAGGATTCGCGGATGGAGTCGGCGTCGGTGACGATCAGTTCTAAATCGACGTCTTCGGGGAGGGTGGTTTCGAGGGTTTTGACGCGATCGCGGATTCCTTCTTCGACGCTGACGAGGGTGCTGCCGGTGCTCCGCAACACGGAAAAGGCGACGACGGAATTGCCGATTTGATCGGTCGGGGAGGAGAGGGGAAAATCGGCGAATTGGGCGACTTGTCGGACTTCCGCCACCCCGTCGGTGACGGTCCCGACGCTGGAGAGGGGGACGGAATTTCCGGAGGGGAGGATGATGGGGTAATCCCGCAGGGTTTCGACGGTTCGGGCACTGCCGAGGGTGCGGATACTCTGTTCGCTGCCGCCGACTTGCGATCGCCCCCCGGGGAGGTTGATGTTGAAGGCGCGGATTTGGTCGCTGAGTTGGGTGGCGGTGAGGCCGAGACTCTCCAGGCGGTCTGGGTTGAGTTCGATGCGGATTTCGCGATCAACGCCTCCCAAGCGCTGAATTTCGGCCACGCCGGGGACGTTGAGGAGGTCGCGGCTGATGGTGCGATCGACGAGATCGCTGAGTTCTTCGACTGATCGCTTTTCGGAGGTGACGGCGTAGGTCATCACTGGACCGCCGGCAAATCTCAGCCGCTGGACGACGGGATCGTTGATATCTGAGGGCAGGCTTTGGCGAATTTGGGCGATCGCATTTCGGACGTCGTTGGTGGCGCGATCGCTATCTGTTCCGAGTACGAAACTGACGGTGGTATTGGATACGCCGTCTGTCACCGTAGAGGTGAGTTGGTCGATATTTCCCAATCCCGCGATCGCGTCTTCTACCTTTTTCGTGACCTGGGTTTCCAGTTCGTTGGGACCGGCGCCGGGTTGTGTCACGGTGACGGTGACGGCGGGAATATCGATGTTGGGTGTATCGTCGATTCCCAGTTGGAAAAATGACATCAATCCCACCAAGGTGAGGATCAAAAACATCACCAGGGTGGGGACGGGTTTTCGGATCGACCAGGCGGAAAGGTTAAAGCTGTTTTGATTCATCGTTAATTTGCAATAATCCGTTTTCAAGAATAGTTTGAATAAACCGGGTTTCTCGGAATATCTCTAGTTGTCATCTACAATTTCGATAGAAACCCGGTTTCTAGCGATCGTGAGAAACCCGGAAAGCGGCTAACCGAGTTCAAAGTCCCCCTTTGGAAGGGGGATTTAGGGGGATCGCCAATGTTGATACCGGAGAACTCCTTTCAAAAAGGCAACCCGTCCCTTCAGAAACGAGGCAACCGGAGACGGTTGCCCCTACTACTACGGTCGGCTTTCCGGTTTATTATTTGACGTTTGACTGAATTGAATTTGTTCTCTCACCCAAGCGCGAAAGGCTTTCATTGTTTTATTCCTCCCTTCAATTTTACTGCGGTTCAAATAATCGGGAATGGCTGTAATAATTGGAATTCCCGGAAAATGCGGACTTTCTTGCAATTGTATATATTCGCCATCCTGCAAAACATTGATTTCCAATTTTTCCCCGTCAAATCGCCACAATTCCCTCACCCCCAATATCCGATAATTGTCGAACCGAGTCCGGGAGGTGATATCGATTTCAATCGCCAAATCCGGGGGCGGATCGACGGTTAAATCGATCCGTTGTTTTCCCCGAACCAGCGATTCATTTTCGATATAAAAACACTGGTCTGCCTCGATGCCTTGATTCATGTTTTGACTTTTAAATGTTGTCGAAGCCAAATTGCGAAACTCGATATCATATTCTTCTAACAACATCTCGACAAAGTTTCCGATAATCACCTTATCATCTTCGTGTTCTGGCAGAGGCACCATAATTTCTAATAATCCATGACTGTAATTGATCCGAGAACCGCGTTTTTCTCCAAACTCTTCTATCAAGTCTTCATACATTTGCCAACTGACATCTTTGAGAAGCAGTTGTTGGCCGGGGTTGACAACCAATTGTTCGAGTTGAACTTGCATCTTGATAAATCCTCGATTTATATAAAAATAGAATCTGCTTTTTTTGGATAGCATTAAAAGGGCTGAAGTCCAACAACGGATGTTTATAATTGTTGTTGTAACCAGTCTCGGAACCGGCGGCGGCTGGCGAGTCGCCCTTCGTCGCCGCTGCGGTTGAGAATGGCGGGGATTTCTCGGATTTGGATTGGTGGGAAAATTTCGCTATTTTCGGTTATTCTATATTCTCCCTCCCGCAACCGATAAATGGTCAATTCCCCCCGTTCGACATCGTAATTCCACACCTCGGGAACTCCGAGGCGGGCGTAAATCGGCAGGCGGTTTATGGATTTGTTGGTCAAATCGATTTCCAATGCCAAATCCGGGGGCGGATCGCGATCTAAGTCGAATCGAGATAACCCGCGAATCTGCCGTTCATTTTGGAAATAAAAGCAATCGTCCGGTTCCACTCCCGCCGATTTCGCCTCCCGCTTCCAGGTGGTTGAGCCCAGACATTCGTATTCGAGATTTAGGAGATCTGCCATGTCCTGAATGGCGAGGCTGAGGGCGTTTTTATATCGTTCGTGATCGGGGAGGGGTGTCATAATTTCTAAGCTGCCGTTATCGTAAGCCAAACGATGCGATCGCGACTCCTCCAGATCCTCCAGAAGTCGGTTAAATTGTTCCCAATTGAGATTGTAGAGAACGACGCGATCGCTCCGGGGATAATTGCTGACAACCATGTTCGCTTTTTCTCACCACAATACCGATCGCATTTTAGCAAAATTCCCAATCCTCCGGGCGACTCGTGCCGGAGATGGCGATCGCCATGTTCGAGAACAATTCTCCCCCCTTCTCCCCCCTTACAAAGGGGGGCTGGGGGGGATGGGGGCTGGGGGGGATATCTCGACCAATTCACCGAGAAACGACATTGACGCGATCGCCGTCTTTCAGGTAACTCGCGCCGGAAATCACGACGCGATCGCCCACTTCCAACCCCCGTTTAATTTCCACCGTGGCGTTACCCAAATCGCCCGGACGGCCTTCGAGTTTCCCCACTTCCACCGTTGTCGCCTCCACCGTTTCATCCGGCAATAAACGGTAGACGATCGACGTGCCGTCCGCCTGGGGGACGATCGCCTTGGCGGGCACTTTCATCCCCTGAGTCCGGGTCGTGGCGATCGCCGCCCGCAGGAACATCCCCGGACGCAGGAAAGAATCGGGAATCGCACCCACCGGAGGAAGGTTAATTTTAACCGTGGCTTCGCGGCTGTTCGGGTCGATGAGGGGGGCAATTTCCCGCACGGTTCCCCGGACATTTAAATTGCGATCGGCGTCGGAGGTGACGGTGACGGGGGCACCGATTTTGACCTGGGAAAGTTGGGTTTCGGGGACTTTGGCGTGCAGTTCCAATTGGCTGCCGGCGATGATCGAAAAGAGTTCTTTATTGCCGCCGGTGACGTCCCCCACCCGTGCCGTGCGTTCGGCGACGATGCCACTCATGGGGGCGCGGACGACGCTCTGCGATCGCTGAGTGTTCAACTGTTCCACCTGGGCTTGGGCGCTGCGGACTCCGGCTTCGGCGGTGCGGATGTCCGATCGCGCACTTTCGACGTTGGCCTGGGCGCTGCCCACGTTGGCCTGGGCGCTGCTAATTTTGGCCCGGGCGGCGGCGACGTTGGCCTCGGCGACCCGCACGGCTTCTTCGGCGGTTTTGGCGGTGGTGAGTCGGGTTTCGAGTTCCTGGCGGCTGACGACGCCCTCGGCGCTCAGTTCTTGGTAGCGTTCAACTTCCCGGCGGGCCTGTTCCAGGTTGGCTTTGGCTTCGGCGACGCGGGCCTGATTTTGGACGAGGAGGGACTCGGCTTCGGCTTGGTTGGCCCGGGCCTGGGCGAGGGCGGCTTCGGCTTGTCCGAGGTTGGCTTCTCGCTGGCGGACGCCGGAACGGGCGGACTCGACTTCGGCTTCGGCCCGAGCGATCTGGGTTCGCACCACGGAATCGTCCAGAATCGCCATCACCTGCCCCTCGGACACGATGTCGCCCTCATCCACCAACACCTGTTGAATTTGCAGCCCGGTGGCCTGGGGCAGAACGGGCAGCAGGTCGTAGGCTTCGACGCTTCCGGTCACGTCCAGGGTGCGTTCGACGGAGGCGAGCTCGACGGGGGCCACGGTCACGGTCTGGGTGGCGATCGCAGTTTCCTCGGGAACGGCTTCCGCTGCGGGGGTCTGGGTTTCTTCCGGGTTCGAGTTGAGAGCGTCCGGGGCGAAGTGGAGGACGGCTAACGTGGCGGCGACCCCGACTCCGATGCCGATCGCGATTTGTCGCCAACCGCCGCCTCGGGGAGGTGGGGGGGGCGCGAGGGGAGGGTCCCGGTCCGGGTCTGTTTCCGGAAGGTAGACCTCATTTTCATCTGGCGATGCTTCTTGATATTGGTTTTCCAGCTCTGATAATATATCTTTATGAACCACAAGCGATCCTCCCGCCAATCCTTAACTCCATTGTAAAGAAAAGTTGCACAGTTTCGGGGTTTCCGGCTGGTTTTCGGAGCCGTTTCGTTACCATTTTCCGACCGGGTGATCGGGGGTTCGGACGGCGTATGCCCCGCCATTTATAGATTTCCGCGATTTTGTTCGGCGAATCGGCGCGATCGCGGCCCCGGGTCTGATATTTACATTTCTTGATTTATCGTTACATTTTCTCATTTTTTCGGACGCGATCGGCCCCGCCGCACCCGGCCCGCATCGGCTCCGATAGCGCGGGGAGCATTGGGTATGCTAGAAATGCGATAACGTCGGGGAAAGATTCCTCACGGCCGCGATCGCATCCCATTGGGCGGGGAGTTTCCGAGTCCTCCCAAACGAGTCGGCTTGAAACTGAAATCCGGGTTCCCAAACTCTCCTCCTTTTCCGAACGATGTTTTCTATCCATTCAGTAGCAACCGGGATTCATCCAGATGGTTTTTAATGCAACAGAATTTTTGATTGACGCCTTTGTCGAACTGATCCGGGACGGCTACCGTCGCACCTACGGCGGTTACAAATCCAACTATGAGGATATTGTGGGATGGGCCGGAAATATGGCTCTCGAAAATATCGCCAACAGCGACGCTTTATATCATAACGTAGAACACACAATTTTGGTGACATTGGTCGGCCAGGAAATTTTGCGGGGAAAACACATCCGCGAAGGGGGGGTTTCCTGCGAAGATTGGCTCCACTATATCATCTCCCTCGTCTGTCACGATATCGGCTACGTCAAAGGTGTCTGCCGGAAAGATCGAGAGAATGCTTTTGCCACGGGGCGGGGGGCGATGGTGGATCTGCCGGAGGGCTGTACGGACGCGAGTTTGACGCCCTATCACGTCGATCGCGCCAAGTTATTTATCGAGGAGCGATTCGGCGGCCACAAACTGATCGATGCCGAAGTGATCAAGCGAAATATCGAGTTGACTCGGTTTCCAGTACCCAAAGAATCCGACCATCAAGATACCGTCAACTACCCCGGTTTGGTGAGGGCTGCAGACCTGATCGGTCAGCTTTCCGACCCCCGCTACCTGAAAAAAATTAGCGCCCTATTTTACGAATTCGAGGAAACGGGATTCAACCAAAAAGTCGGCTACAAAAGCCCCGAAGATCTGCGAAGAAACTATCCGCAATTCTACTGGAACGGGGTCTATCCCTACGTCAAAGACGGGTTGAATTACCTCTCCCTCACCCAGCACGGAAAGCAGATCGTCGCCAACCTCTACTCCAACGTTTTTGTCGTCGAACATGACGAGACGACGGAACCCGCAATGGTTGTCTGAAGAGAATTGACAATTAAAAATTAATAATGATAGATTGTTCGCCTTCCCGATGACCCGATATTGAGGACAGTCATGAACTCAATTTTTTCGCCATTGCAAAAATTTTTAATTACCTGGGTATTGATTCTGGTGGCGGGGGGACTGACTTTGAAAGCCGTCGAGTATGTCGGCGAGTTAGTCACCATCTTAATTGTCGCCGGATTAATCGCCTTTATTTTGAATGCGGCCGTCGCCCGACTTCAGCGCTTTATTCCCCGGGGAATTGCGGCCGCTTTGGTGTATTTAGCCGCGGCGGTGGTGGTGACGATCGCGGTCTTGACGGTGGCGCCGCCCATTTTCAATCAGACCCGCCAGTTCATCGCCAAACTGCCCGAGTTGGGGGAGTCCGGACGGCAACAGTTGGAAGTGTTTCAAGGCTGGAGTGCGGAGCGAAATCTGCCCTTCGACGTGGGTATTTTGCAGCAGCAACTCCTCAATAAATTGCAGGGACAAGCCGAGGCGATCGCCGGCCGGAGTTTGGGTTTAGTTTTGGGGACGTTTAACTGGGTGATCGACCTGATTTTGATCGTCGTCATTTCCTTTTATATGCTCATCGACGGCGAGCGGCTGTGGTCGGGATTGACGAAAATTTTGTCTCCCCCGCTGCGATCGGTATTGACCGAATCTTTGAAGCGAAATCTGCAACGATTTGTCTCCGGACAGTTCCTCCTGGGGTTATTTATGACCACCGTCCTCGCGCCGATCTTTTTTATTTTGGGCGTGCCGTATTTTCTGTTGTTCGCCGTTTTTATTGGTTTGATGGAAGTCATCCCGTTCGTGGGCGCCACGTTGGGAATCGGCAGCGTCACGATTATCGTGGCATTTCTGAATTGGTGGTTGGCTTTGCAGGTGTTGGCGATCGCCGTGGCGGTTCAGCAGGTGAAAGATAACGTCGTCGCCCCCCGAATTATGGGGAATTTGACCGGCCTCAGCCCTGTGGTTATTTTGTCGGCCCTGTTGCTGGGTGGAAAAGTGAGTGGCTTGTTGGGCGTGGTCTTGGCAATTCCCATCACCGGAGTGATCAAGAGTATCGTCGAAGTGGTTCTCAACCCCGAATTGCCGCCGCAGACGGGTTCATTTTTCTCGGAACTGCCCCAAAACGGCGATCGCGCATCCGCCCCGGAAAAATTGGCGGATCGGAACGTGGTTTAAATGCAGATTTTCGGGTACAATTATATTTGAATTGACCGAACGAATTTCCCTTTTAACAAACAGCCTATGAAATGGTGGCAAAGACTTCGGAAAAATCCCCTGGCGCAGTTGGGTGCGGGATTGCTGATATTTTTCTATGTGGTGGCGATCGCGGCGGATTTCGTGGCACCCTACAGCCCCTATACAACCCAAATGGACGGGTCCCTCCTCCCCCCCACGGAAATTTATTGGGTCAATCCCGAGGGCGAATGGATCGGCCCCCACGTCTACCCCACCACCCAAGGTCCCGTCGATATCGACACCGGAGAGCGGCAGGTGATGGTGGATTGGGACAACCCCTCCCCACTGCGATTATTTGTTAAAGGAGAACCCTACAAAATTTTCGGTTTGATCCCCTTTGATCGCCACTTATTCGGCGCGGTGGGGCCGGCGCACATCAACGTTTTGGGCACGGACGAACAGGCCCGAGATCAGTTCAGCCGCCTGGTTTTTGGCAGTCGAATTAGCCTCAGCATCGGTTTGGTGGGAATTTCCATTTCTTTCCCCATCGGAATGATCGTCGGCGGCATTTCGGGTTATTTCGGCGGCTGGGTGGATACCATTGCCATGCGACTCGTGGAAGTGTTGATGACCATTCCCGGGCTGTATTTGCTGGTGGCTTTGGCGGCAGTTCTCCCCGTCCAAATTACGAGTACCCAGCGATTTTTACTGATTACAATTATTATTTCATTTATCACTTGGTCGGGGTTGGCGCGGGTGATTCGTGGACAGGTGCTTTCGATCAAAGAGCGGGAATTCGTACAGGCGGCCAGGGTGATGGGTGCCAATTCATTTTATACCATCGTCCGCCACGTCCTTCCCCAGACGGCGACCTACGTGATTATTTCGGCGACGCTGACGATTCCGAGTTTCATCATTTCCGAGTCGGTATTGAGTCTGATCGGATTGGGAATTCAACAGCCCGATCCCTCCTGGGGAAACTTATTATCTTCGGCGACAAACGCCTCAATTTTGGTGTTGCAACCTTGGTTGATTTGGCCCCCCGCGCTGTTAATTATTCTGACGGTTTTAGCCTTTAATTTACTCGGCGACGGCCTCCGGGATGCCCTCGATCCCAGAAGCGTGCAGCGGTAGTTGTCGCTATCAGAAATAATTTGAAAATGATCTCGCCCCCAAACCCCCAATCCTGGGGGCTTTGAGATGAATCCCGAAAATATCTCGATTTCCGAAGTCGAAGACGACGGCAAAATATTGCGGGGAACGGTCGTCAACAAAACCTGCAATACACTGAGAAACTTGAGGGTCAACTATCAGGTTTTCGACGGCCAAAATAACCCGATCGACAACGGATTTATTGCCGTCGATCCCGCCGTTCTGGAACCGGGGGCGATCGCGAAGGCGACTCCCGTGGATGGGCTCTGGCGGTATCACCCCAAAAACCGACTCAGATCGAAGTCTTCCTGGGGTTCCTCGCCGCGATCGCGTTCCGAGAGTAACAGCAATAACAGGCGATCGGAATAGTCCACCGCCCCGCGACATTCTTCCCGCAAAATTTCCAGCCCCCCGTTGGCAAATTCCTCGAAAATTTTCACCCGTTCCGCCTCCGATTCCGCGTCAAAAGGTGAGATAATTTTGGTAGTCCGAGTTTGGGCGATCGCGATCAATTTAATCACCCAGTCGTAACCCCTGGAAATAAAAATTTCCAGGGAAATGGGGGCGGGATCTCGCTTGGAAAAGCCGTCGAGGGGAATCCGTTTTTTCCGCCGTATCCCCAACGCCGCCGCAAAGACGACGACATCGGCGTAGGTTTGGAAGGGGCCGGTTCTGTCCTCCGATTCCGTCAGTGCCCGCACCAACTCCGCCTTATCTTTTGCCACCCGAATTCGATTGATAGACATTGCGATCGCACGTTCTTTTATATTTCTAGTTTAAGCCGAAATTGACCCCAATGAAAACCTCACATCACCTGATCGCCCTGCTGCTGTTCGCCGTCGCCTGTTCCCCCCTGTCCGGAAGCGATCGCGAAACCACTGTCATCGAGGCGATAACCGATCGCAACGCTAACATTTCGGAGCGCGATCGGGAGGCTAAATATTGCAAAATGGCAGCCTCTCCGTTCATGTTTTATCGGGGAACCAACCACCTGTTTTGGATGGATTTCGCCGGGGACGATCGCCGGCAAAAATTCGGCAATGAAAACACCAAAACTTGGATACAGGGCGACCTCCACACGGACAATTTCGGGTCTTTCAATACCGGCAAAGGCGACATTATTTACAACGTCAATGATTTCGACGAAACCACCCTCGCCGACTATCAATATGATGTCTGGAGATTTGCCGTAAGCTTGGTTTTAGTCGCCCGTCAAAATGACCTTTCTGTTGAGGATGAAAAAGAGATCGTCGATGCGTTTGCGGCATCTTACCTCGACACCTTGGAGGAATATCGGGGGAACGACGACGAAACGAAAACCGAGTTCACCAAAGACAACACCAACCCCCGGCTGTCGAAACTTTTAGAAACAGTCGAAGAGAAAGGAAATCGCGAAAAACTGTTAACTCTATTTACCGAAAAAACCGCAGCAGGGCGGCGGTTCACCCTGGAACGCGATCGCCTCGAAGCCCTCACGCCGGAGGAAAGGGGGCAATTTCAAACGGCGATTGAAAATTACGGCAAAACCCTGTCGGGAGATCTGCAATACAATCCCCAACATTTCCAAATGAAAGATGTCGCCCGCCGGCTTTTTGCGGGGACGGGTTCCTTGGGAACGCCGCGTTATTATGTATTAATTGAAGGGGAAACAAAATCCGACGATGACGATCGCCTGTTGGATGTCAAACAGCAGTCCAAACCCACCCCCTACGACTATCTCTCGGAGGGCGATCGCCAACAGTACGATCGCCTGTTTGAAAATGATGCCCAACGCCACCAAATCGGCTATTTAGCCCTTCTCGGAACGGCGGATAATTATCTCGGTTGGATGCAACTTGCCGACGGGTTTTATTCGGTTCGGGAAATGTCGCCCTACAAAGATGATATCTCCACCGACAAACTTAATAAAACGGAGGAAATGATTGAAATGTCACAACAGTGGGGGCAAATTATCGCCACCGATCACGCCCGCAGCGATCGCGATTTCGATCCCCAATACATCCCCCATTCCTTGGAGGCGGAAGTCGGCGAGTTGACGGACGGCAACCACGAGGAATTTCGCCGATTGGTGAGTTCGATCGCCACGGAATACGGCGATCGCGTCGAGGCGGACTGGGAAATCTTCACCGAAACCCTGAAGCCTTCCGATTGTCGATAGGTGAAATTACACCAATTCAAAAGCCAATAACTTTTGTTTGAGTTCATCCCGCAATTCTCCCACCTTCTTTTTCTTCCCGTTGGTGGATTGCGAGATACCGAGGGATTTTAGCAGCGGTTTCGCCCGCATCAACGTCAGGCGATCGACATCTTCTAGGGATGCGATCGCCATCAAATTCACCAGGCGGCGGGCCGTTTTTAAATCCTCATTGCCTTGGATGGGTGTGGCAACGTTCTCGGTTTGAGGTGGCGGATATTCCGGGGTTTGTGTTACCGGCGGAGGGGGAGTGACTTCGGGGGGTTGAACGGATGCGATCGGTTTCGGTTCGGGTTCTTTTTCCGCAACTTCTTTGACTTGATTATTGTCAATTTTATCAACCGTTTCCACCGTCGGTTTTGTGGTTTCCGCTTCTGAAGTTGCGGGCAAATTTTGTGCGGATTTGTGATTGTTTTTGGGGACGGATATTGGTTTCGGGTATTCGGTTTTCAATCGGTGATTTTGGGATGCGGTGGGGGGGGTTTGATGTGGCTTTAGAGATGCCTTGCGATCGCCGTCGGATTGTTTGTAAAATAAGGCAAAGTAAGGATACATCCACGGCATCCATATCATGCCCATATAGGCGTAGGGCAAATAAAAATAAGCCATCATTTTCGGCATCAAAAGATAGTAGTTTAGCATCGGTCAATTCTGATAGATTAACTGCGATCGCGATCCCAATGTTTGGCAAGCGATCGCACCATTTACATTTCCGGCAATTCGTGCCGATTATACCACCCTTTGCCCATTCATCCAATATGTCTCTATCGGACAGTCCGAACCGTCAGGACTTGGGGCGGCGTAGAGTCGGGGGGGTAGATGAATTGTAGGCGGATACGGCGCCGAGACAGGGGTGGCATTTCCCAACTCAGCAGAGGCGAACCTTGCTGTCCGCGATATTGCGTCAAATGGATGTCGCGAGTCCGGGTATTTCCGCCTTCGTCTTCATAACTGAGGCGGACGGTGCCCCGGAAGAAAATGCGATCGCGATTTTTCAAGAATTTCAACTCCGTTTGAACGCCGTCAATTTCATTATTCTTAACCGGGGAAGAGACAATAATTTCGACGGTCTGGGTTTCGCTGAGAGAATTGTAGAAGGGTATAGTAATATCATACTCTACGCCGTAATTCGCATGGGCAAAATAAGCCGTGTCGGGATACCGAGACATCATCTTTGCGCTTTGAATCTGTCCGGTTCCCAGGGTAATTTTATGAATCGTTCCCAACACATAGGAAAACGCCTTTCCGACTGGGGGAAGACTCAAATCTTGGAACTCCGGCTTGTCCGTTAGCGTGGCTTCCCAGCGGGTTCCCCGAGACACGCCAGCCACCCGACTGAAGACAATCGGCAACACAATTTCCGGTTCCAATGGCGTGGGGGTCGCGTCCCTCGGTTTCGCCAAATCTCCCGTTTCTAATAATGCGATCCAGTCTGCCAAATTCGGCGGTTGAGAATCCCCCAATTTTATCAAATCTGCAATATGAATTTTTCCCGTTGTTTCCAATCGGATTAAAGTTGATCGCCCGTTGGATGCGGGGACTCCGGGAAGGGGAATCGCTTCGTTCATCAACAGGTAATTTTTTCCGGATTCGATGATAAATTCTGCCGGGAATTGTTCCATTCTTTCCCCCCGCAAAATCGCCCCCGTCGTGCGACTTCCCGGCCCGGAATAGATGTCGCCATCCGAATTATCTTTTTGTTCGGGTAGGTCGATAAATGGCGCGTCGGGAGTCCCCAAATAACTCGCCGCCGCCGACACCCGGACGGTGACAGTCTCCGCCGTGGGATTGTGGAGGAGAATGCCCTGGTAACAGGACTGCAATTCCGCCTCCGTTTCGGCGCGATAAATATGGTGAGAAAAAATATCGAATTGACCCTCGAAGGCAAAGTCGAGATGGGCGGAACCGACCCGCTTTCCGGCGGGGGGAAATGTGGAGAGTAAAATGCCTTCCGTTTTGACCAATTCCGGACTGTTGCTGTTGAAGGTAGGGGTATTATTTAACCCACCCGTCAGGGGCCGCAATTCCATCGGAATGACGTCGAATCCGACGATGTAGCGTCCGGGGATGACGGGATAATTTAAGGCCCGACAGAGTAGCGTGGCGACCTCTCCCCGGGTCGCGTTTCGGTTGGGATTGAGTTGTCGTAATTGCGGATAGTTGACCACCAGGGCGGCGAGGGTGGCGGCGGCGACGGGGGATTTTGCATAGGCTGGAATATCGTTGAAATCGTCATAAAATTGTTGTAAAATAGAATCAGGATTGTCGGGAATATCAGCTTTGAGATGGGCGGCTAAAACGACGATCGCCTGCACCCTCGGAATCTTCTGTTCCGGCTTGAAGGTGCGGTCTGGATATCCGGCGAAAAAGCCTTTTTCGGAAGCCGTCTGAATGGATGCGATCGCCCAGTGACTCCCGGGAACATCCACAAAATCGACGGCATTTTTAACCCGTTCCGCTTCCGGAAATACCCCACACATCAAAGTTGCAAATTCGGCGCGGGTGATGGGAGCGTCGGGGCGAAAGGTGCGATCCGGATATCCCTTCACCAGTTCCCGTTCTGCCAGTTTTAAAATGCCATTTTTTGCCCAGTGATTTTGAATGTCGGAAAAGATATTATTCATTTTCAGAAGATGTTATTCCGTCCACAATAACAGGATCTTCCGTTCAAACCCGCCCCGTTCCGCACGTTTTCGATCGCGTTCTAATCTGATGTCTTCTGCCGAGATGCCATGACTCTCCATCAACGCTTCCGCCACTTCCAGAAGATCCGCCAATTCTTCTCGCAATTTTGAATTTTCTGCTGTCCGGACTTCTTCCGCTTCTTCCAGCAGTTTGTTCCGCAAAGCATGACGATATTCCGAATCGGACAAAATTTGTGTCTCGCACTGACACCCGGCTTTCTGGATGATGTCCGGGATGCGATCGCGGACGAGTTTGTTATAGTATTGTCGCATTTTATGCCCTCAGTTTTTGTCTGTATTATTTTGACAGAAATTGACAAGCGATCGCAAGTCAAGGCGGAAACAGGGTTCATTCTTCTTTTGAGTTGTGAGTTGAATCCATATCAGTTGCTGGGGCGCTAAAGCGCAACAACGTATTTTTTTAACGGATCTTTTTGGGAGCGATTTTCGGATTGACCGAGATTGAAGAAAAGCTCTAATTTATGATAAAATTAATAATCCAGACAAAAAATAGACGGCACAGACTCGACCGATGTTGTATTTTTGTTGCGAAGGTTAAGGGCAGTTTAAGGGTGTAAAAAAACATTAAGCACCGCCTAGACGAATCGCAACTTTGGTATAGTTAGCCCAGATTAAATACGATTCTCGTTCCCCGGGAGGAGAAGACAATCATGGTGTTAACAAAACGAGTGCTTTCTGCCTCGATCGCGACCCTCGCCCTGGCATTTACCTCCGCCAGTTCGGCGATCGCGGTGACATTAAAAGGAGCCGGGGCATCATTCCCCGCCCCCCTGTACCAAAAATACTTTTCCGCCTTCAAACAAGACACCGGAATCACCGTCACCTACGACGCGATCGGCAGCGGCGGCGGCATCGATCGCTTCATCGCCGACAGCATTGACTTTGCGGGTTCGGACGCCCCCCCCAGTCAATCCCAAATCGACCAAATGCCCAAAGGTATGGTCCGCGTTCCCACCGCCGGGGGTGCGGTTGCCGTCGTCTACAACCTGCCGGGTGTTTCCGATCTCAAACTGTCCAGAACCGCCCTTTCCGATATTTTTTTGGGGAAAATCACAAAATGGAATGACCCAAAAATTGCCAAAGATAACCCCGGCGTCAACTTGCCCGATCTCCCCATCAAACCCGTGGTTCGGGAAGACTCCAGCGGTACCACTTTCATTTTTACCCGCCACCTGAGCGCCATCAGTCCCACCTTCAAAAATAATGTCAACGTCTCCACCGCTCCCAACTGGCCGGGAACCCCCCTAAAAGGTGCTCAAAATGAGGGTGTCGCCAACACCGTCAAACAAACGCAGGGGGCGATCGGTTACGTTCAAGACACCTTCGCCCGTCAACAAAATCTACTCACCGCCCAACTCGAAAATTTAGCCGGCGAATTCGTCGCGCCCAGCCTGGATGAGGCGAACCGCGCCCTCTCCCAAGTGCGTTTTTATCAGGATTTTAAAGCCGCAAACCTCCAAGATCCCGACGGCGGATATCCCATCATCGGGATCACCTGGCTGCTGGTGAAACAGCAGTATGAAAACCCCGAAAAAGCCGAGGCGGTAAAAGATATGGTGGGGTGGGTTCTCGGTCAGGGTCAAACCCTCAATCAAGGGTTAGAATATACCCGCATTCCGGAAGCGATCGCCAGCCAAGTTGTCGCCACCGTCCAGAATCAAGTCGCAGTCAATCCCTGATATTTAGTCCGGTTTTATCCTGATATTAAATCGGGTTAAATACTCAGAAATCGGCTCGTTTTGACATCGGGCAACCCGAGACGGTTGCCCCCACCGGCAATTTTAAATTCGTTTTTTTTATAATTATTAATGATTAATTCTTAATTGTTTTGACACCGGGCAACCCGAGATTGTTTTGACATCGGGCAACCCGAGATTGTTTTGACATCGGGCAACCCGAGATTGTTTTGACATCGGGCAACCCGAGACGGTTGCCCCCACCGGCAATTTTAAATCTGTTTTTTATAATTATTAATGATTAATTGTTAATGATTAATTATTAATTGTTTTGACGCTTTTGAGCCTCTTCTTGGGCGACATCCCGGTTGCGGCGGTACAATGCCACCCGATTTTGGGCGGTGGCGTGGCGGGGATAATCCGGGGAAACCGCCGCCATCAAATCCGCCGCTTCCCCCCATTTGTCGGCAATTTCAGACCATTGAGCCTCGGTATCCGCCCCTTTTCCCAAGGCGACGGCTTCCTGGGCGAGATCCACGGCTCGTTTGAACAATTCCTCGTCGGAGAGGGAGTCCAGCGGGGGACTCTGGGGGGACGAGACGCCGGGTTCCTGCGTCTCGAATCCCTCCGGCAGTTGCGAATTCCACCACTGATAGAGAGCAAATCCCCCGATAATCAACAGCAAACAGATGCTCATGCCGCCGATGAGCAACCCCCGCCGAAACTGCCGTTCTTCCCGGATGCGTTCCGTCGAATTGACTGCGATCGGGCGATTTTTGTTGCTTTTAAAATCCGCCATAAACTGTTGAATTGGGTTCGGCTGTCGGAGGATAATATCTTCGGACCACAGCAGTTGATTATCCGGGTCGCGGATGATATCTTCCAACCACAGCAACCTTTGATTTTGGAGGATGCGGCTGTTGACGCGGACGCGGCGAATATTTCGGGGTGCGATCGCCTCCAAAATCTCCTTTACCCGCCCCACCAAATCGGATTTTTCCAGATGTTCCGCCCGGTTCGCCTCGCACAACAATTGCAGGACGCCGCCCGAACACACCGCCCGAGTTTTCACCCCGGTTTCCGCGAGGCGATCGTTGAGCACCTGAATGATGGCGGCCACACTGCCCTGGTGAGCCTGCCGAGCAATATCATCAATTTGATCGACCATCTTTTTCCATATTAAATCCGGTTAATCTACCTCCCCCCTTATTAAGGGGGGTTGGGGGGGATCGGGGGTCAAAAACCCAATCTTATTAATCTGGCTCCCCCCTTACAAAGGGGGGCTGGGGGGGATGATGAAAGGACGGGTCAAAAACCCGATCTTATTTTCCGATCTCCCGAATAAATTCGCCCAACTTGCGGCTGATGGAATCTACCAATCCCTCGGAGTCATTGGACTGGGCGTCAACCCCGGCTTCGAGTTCCTTTACCCTCGCTTCCGGGAGGTTCAACAATTGTTTCAATTTCTGATAGGCGATCGCTTCATCGTCATTAATTTTCGGCTCGTCGGGAACCCGAGAACTCGATGCGATCACTTCATAACCCAACGCCAACACCAGTTCCCGTTCCTGCTGGGTTTGCAATTTGGGAATCGACTCCTCCAAGGGAATATTCTGCATCAGATAATCCCGCAGTTCTTGGGCGATCTGTTCCTGCTGCTCTCCGCTGGCGAACAGACTGCCGAATTCCCGCAGCATCACATCCACTTCTTCCTGAGCCAGTTCGCCATCGGCCCAGGCCATCGAAGCGACGACCCGCAGCAAGTTCATTTGGCGGGGGGTAATTGACGGAGGGGGGGGCGGTTGCATTGACATGGCCAATCTCACAGCGCGTCACCCCCCATCATCTCATATCCCGCCCGACTCGGAACATTATTTCAATCTCCCCGATCTCCCAGAGGGAAGGGAAACCATCCTTTTTCTGCGAAAGCTCTCCGTAAAATTACTTAAATCGGGGGTGCGATCGACGCTTGCAAAAGACAATTATCGACTTGTGGGATCGACATTGGCTCGATCGCATAATCGACTCTTTAAAAGTAATCGACCCTGACACAATCAAAAAAAATGTCCGGAAAGAGCGGGAAATGTATCCCAATGCAGACAACTCAACAATTGCCGAAAATTTGATTTTTGAAAAAGCCGTTTGGGCTGCTGGTGTCGGATTACTTTCAGGTTCTGTCTCCGTTCCCGCCGCTTCTTTTTTAGCTGATTTTTTTCAAACTACACCTCTTTTGATTCAACTTTGTTATGAAATTTCACATATTTACGGAAACGACCTAAAATCTTCGGAAGAGAAAGGAGAAATTCTGGCTGTCTTTGGACTTGCCTTTGGAACCAACACACTGACAGCGTTAGGGCTAGGTTTCTTGAGCAAGAACATACCCGCCCCAACTGGGTTGATTGACGCAACGACAAATCTAGTTATGTTTTTTGCTACAGGTTATGCAGCACGCGAGTTTTTCGCACTGCCTGAAACACAACGTCAACAAATTCTCACTGTTCCGGCTGAGTTTCAAAAATTCCAAGGCGAAGTTAGAGAATATGTCCAAACTCTCGTCTCTGACAAAGAGTCCATCAATCGCATTCTCGCACAAGCTTTGGAAACCTCTAAAAAATTGTCGTTGCAACCGGCAAACTAAGCAGTAACCTACAGTTTAAGAGAGCTACTCGACTAACACCCCCGGCTTCAAAATGCGGGGGTTTTCGCTTGTCATTATTAGTGACAGCGAGCGCGCATCAACTCCCATCATCTCATATTGAGACGGCGATCGCACTCCGGACAACTCAAACTTCCGTCAGTTGTCACTTTGCGCTAATTTAGGTTATGACAAATTGAAGAGATGATTTAAACCGATCATGGTCCAACCTCAACCGCAACCCGAACCCTCCCAGGTTCAGTCCCCGTCCCATCCCATCGCCGATCGCACCTTGGCGCTTTTATCCGCCCACTATCAAATTGTCGGATGTCTCGACAGCAACCCGTTCGACACGACATTTGAGATGGTTGTGGGAGAAACGCCGAAACTGTTAAAAGTCCTCAACCCCAAACCCTCCCGACAACCCAAAGCCGTCCGACTCTTTGAGGAAGAAGCCGAATTACTCAAAGATATCGATTCCCACCCCGGAATTCCCGAAATTGACGACACCCGTTCCCTGCAAGAAGAACTCCAAGAATCCGACCCATTTTTACATTACCTGATCGTCGAAAAAATGGAGGGCATCCCCCTCACGGAGTGGATGGAATCCCGAGGAGGGGAACCCATCACCCAAGACGTGGCGATCGCTTGGTTGAAGCAGATCGTAGAAATATTGGCGATCGTCCACGACCACAACTTCATTCATCAAAATATCAAACCCAAAAATATTCTCTTGAAACCGGACGGACAGTTGGCATTAATTAACTTCTGGCTGGAACGACAAAACTGGTCGGAACGGCAACAGGACACCTACGCCACCCGCATCGTCACCCCCGGCTACATCCCCGCCGAACAGACGAATTTGAACGCCTGCCCCCAATCCGACTTTTTCGCATTGGGACGGACTTTCGTCTATTTACTGACGGGCTATTCCCCCTCTCAAATTCCGGAAAGTCCCCGCAACGGCCGCCTGTCGTGGCGGCGGAAAACGTCCGATTTATCCCGGGATTTTATGGATTTGATCGATCATTTGATCGATCCCTTTCCGGGCAACCGCCCCCCGGATGCCGGGACGATCGTTCGGAAAATCGATAAAATTGCTGGAAACAATAAGTTCGGAAATGGTTTGAATTTGAAGGCGATCGCGGCTCGGGGCAACCGGTGGACGAAGGAAAAAATAAAAAAAATCACCGATCAATTTTAGGTCAAAAAATCGGTTAAAAATCCTAAAAATTGCAGCAAAAAATCACCCATTCCTCGTTCACTCCGCCGAATTCATCAAAAAGTCAGACTTTCGGCTTTTGAATTTTGAATTTTGAATTTTGAATTTTGACTTGTGAAGGGGGCCGCGACAAAAATCTCCCCGTCCGGATCGGATCTGCCCCCACCCGGGTAAAATTACGCTAAAATCAAAAATTTAGTCACTTCTGCGAGGAGCCTCCATGCAACCATTATCCTCCCCCGACCTGTCCGCCAATCCCTGCGAACTCGCACCCCCCGCAGTGTTGAGCATTGCGCCGGCCCGAGTGATGCGGGGAATCGACGCGCTGGCGGCGGCGGGGGAGGCGATCGCGGCATTGGGCTCGAGTCCCTTAATTGTCGGGGGCGATCGCACCTTAGAATTGATCCGCACCCCCCTGCAACCGATCCTCGACCGCCACCCCCTGGAAGCGGCCTGGATTTCCTACCGTCCCGACTGTAGCGAAGCCAGTTTAGAACAACTCCAGCACCACTTCACCGAACATCAAGCCGATTTCGTCATCGGGGTGGGGGGCGGCAAGGCCCTGGACGCGGCCAAACTCCTCGCCCACCGGGTTCAATGTCCCATCGTCACCGTCCCCACCTCCGGCGCCACCTGCGCCGCCTGGACCGCCCTCTCCAACATCTATACAGATCGGGGGGAGTTCCTGTATGATGTGGGGTTAGCCAAATGTCCGGATCTGCTCATCCTCGACTACAGCCTCATTCAGACGGCGCCCCAGCGCACCTTGATCGCCGGCATTGGGGATGCGATCGCCAAGTGGTACGAAGCCTCGGTCAGCAGCGGACATTCCGAGCAAACCCTGATCGTGGCGGCGGTGCAACAGGCGCGAGTCCTGCGGGACATCCTGTTTCAAAAATCCGTCGCCGCCCTCAGCGAACCGGGCGGGGCCACCTGGCGGGAAGTGGTGGACGCCACGGTACTCCTGGCGGGGGCGATCGGGGGCCTGGGGGGGGCGCAGTGCCGCACCGTCGCCGCCCACGCCGTCCACAACGGCCTCACCCACCTGCCCGCGAGTCACAAAACCCTTCACGGAGAAAAAGTCGCCTATGGCATTTTGGTACAGTTGCGCCTCGAAGAGATGCTTCAGGGCAATCAACTCGCCGCCTCCGCCAGACAGCAACTCTTGAAATTTTACGGCATCGGCCTGCCCCAAACCCTCGCCGATCTCGGGCTGGGAGAAGCGACCCTGGCCCAGTTGCGGCGGTCGGCGGAACTGGCCTGCGGCGATCGATCCGACATTCACCGACTGCCCTTTAAAGTTTGTCCGGAATCGCTCATGGCGGCGATGGTGTCTACAACTGCACCGATTGAAGAATTAAAAATTAAAGGTTAACAATTTCCGGGAGAGTCAACTTTAACCCGACAATTAGGTTAAGTAAATCTACCGACCGGGCGATCGCGGATGCTCTCATTTGTTCATCTCTTTGACTCCGGCTCGGAACCGGTGAAATGGGCTTGCCGTCTGTCTGCTCTCCTGGCATACCCCCGACGACTCAACAACCTATTTACGACGGATCGAATATGACTTTAGATTGGATTAGCCCCGCAGATCGGGTCAAACAGCTTCCCCCCTACGTTTTCGCCCGATTGGATGAATTGAAAGCCCGCGCCCGGGAACAGGGACTGGATTTGATCGACCTGGGGATGGGAAACCCCGACGGCGCCACCCCCGAGCCGGTTGTGGAAGCGGCAGTGCAAGCATTGAGAAATCCCGCCAACCACGGCTACCCGCCCTTTGAAGGAACGGCGACATTTCGCGCCGCCATCACCAACTGGTACAACCGCCGCTACGGAGTCAGCCTCGACCCCAACAGCGAGGCGTTACCGTTGTTGGGATCGAAGGAAGGATTGACCCACCTGGCCCTGGCCTACGTCAACCCCGAAGACGTGGTGATCGCCCCCGATCCCGCCTACCCCGCCCACTTTCGCGGCCCGGTGATTTCCGGCGGGGAGATTTACAGAGTCCGCCTGAAGCCGGAAAACGACTGGATCATCGATCTGGCTGACATCCCCGATCGCATCGCGGAACGGGCGAAAATGCTCTATTTCAACTACCCGAATAACCCCACCGGTGCCACGGCGCCCCGGGAATTTTTCGAGGATCTGGTCGCCTTCGCCCACAAACACCAGATTTTGCTGGTTCACGACCTCTGCTATGCGGAGTTGGCTTTCGACGGCTACCAACCCACCAGCCTGCTGGAAATTCCCGGCGGCAAGGCGATCGGCGTGGAATTCCACACCCTGTCCAAAACCTACAACATGGCAGGTTGGCGCGTCGGGTTCGTGGTGGGGAACGCCCAAATTATCCAGGGGTTGCGGACCCTGAAAACCAACTTGGATTACGGCTTATTTGCGGCTCTGCAGTGCGCGGCGGAAACGGCCCTGAATCTGCCGGATTCCTACCTGCATCAGGTTCAAGAACGTTACCAATCGCGCCGGGATTTTCTGGTGGACGAATTGGCCCAGTTGGGCTGGAATATCCCCAAACCGAAGGCGGCGATGTACCTGTGGGCACCCTGTCCGCCGGGGATGGATTCCACGGATTTCGCCCTCTCCGTGTTGCAGCAGACGGGGGTGGTGGTGACGCCCGGAAATGCCTTCGGTGCGGGGGGCGAAGGGTACGTCCGCATCAGTCTGATCGCGGATTGCGATCGCCTCGCCGAAGCGGTCAAACGGCTCAAAGAGGCGAACATCCGCTATCAGCGGGAAGCGATCGCGACGCCGAGGGTTTAGGGGTTTCGGGGGTCTGGGTGGCAGAGGAACCGTGAATTTGATAGACCGCCGGGCGCGACGATCGCGGTCTGCGTATCGCGGGCCGTGTCGAACGCCTCGATACCTGCGGACTGTCTGCGGACTGTGAGGGGGGACGGGCGCACCATGCACCGTTCATCGGAGGGCATCATGAAGCGGAAAAAATTACTGCACTCGGCAGCCGCCATCTCGCTGTTGTCGCTGTTGTCTACCGCGATCGCCCTCGATCATTGGGGGCGGTTGGAATCCGAAGCCGACTGGGAGTCCAAAGCCGAACCCGACTTTTTGGAAACCGTCGAACTCGAATCGGCGGTGGGGATGGACTACACCGAACTGCGCGACTTGCTGGCGGCGGGGCGGTGGGAAGAAGCGGACGCGGAGACAAGGCGCCTGATCTCGGCGATCGGCAATCGGGAGGAAAGCTTCGCCATCGGGCTGATTGCCGGACTGCTCGGCGTCTACAACTTCCCCTGCGAAGACCTCCGCACTATTGATCGATTGTGGCTGAAGTACAGCGATCGCCGGTTCGGTTTTTCCGTGCAACTGGACGTTGATCGCGGGTTGGGGGGGACGGACGAATAGGACCGGGAAATTTGGATGCAATTTTGGGAACAGGTGGGGTGGAAACATTTTTCGGAGTTATCGCCGTGGAACGCAAATCCAAATCCAAGTCCCAATCCCAATCCCAACTCGGGTCCGCCTGCGGTTACTGGCAGGAGATACTGCTGCTGTTGATCATCGTCGCGTCGCTGGCCGTCCACTTTCTGATGTATGCCGTCGTGCGATGGGGCAGCTTCTCACAAGTCGGCCGCTGGCTGTCCCTGGCTTACTCTCTCGAAGGATTCATCCTCCTGCTCGCTTTCGCCGCCGCTCTCGTCTTCTGGGTTGGAGAGGTGGGATTGATTCTCCTGGATCGGGTGATGATTTCCCGGTGGAAGTATCCGCCACTCAAAACCCTGACTAAAATCTTCGGCATCCCCGCACTGATCGCGCTCACCTTCCTGGTGGCGGTTCCCGACATCGAATCGATGAAATTCGATCGCTCCGAAGCGGCTCTGTTAAAGTGCGCGGGAAACCCGTCGTCTTGCCGGGAAGACGATCACATCGGCTGGCTGCGCGTCCACTACATCTGGAAGGCAGGGCACAACCTGGAGGGGGAGGGAACCTGCGTCTTTTTCGTCACCGAAGAATTCTTCGGCGAGGCGGGCTACGTCTACGTCCCGGACGGCAAGGAAGCCTGCGTCCAGACCACCCGGTACATGGACTCTATCACCGCTTCGCCCGTCAAAGGCAATTGGTGGAAATACTCCGGCACCGTATTTTGACGCCCGATTGGACGTGACTGCCACTCCCGACCCGACTTTTCATCTGTACAGCCTCTAAATTCAACGAGGCGACTTTTTCAGACAGCCCTAAATAAAAAAGCGCTGGAGCAAATTGCCGACAGCGCTTTTTTTGGGGTTGATAAAAAAGGGAAAAATCAGGTTTACCCTTCCTTTCCTTCGCGACTCTGGGTCTGAATGTACAGAATCAGAAGAAATACGGAAGGAACCAGCACAAAAAGGATGCTGGCAACAAATCCGAGGTCATTAACGTCCATAACTATCCAGCCTTGTTAAAGCGACTATCACTTCCCCAGGATATCATTAGATTGACCGTCTTGACCCCATAATCACAGTTTAACCTTGGGTGCGATCGCGGGGGTTGCCTTTTCCGGCGTGTTTTTCCAGATATTCGATGATCTTCCTCGGCACGTCCACCCCCGTCGCCTTCTCGATGCCTTCGAGTCCCGGCGACGAGTTCACCTCCATCACCACCGGGCCGTGGTTCGATCGCAGCAGGTCCACCCCCGCCACCTTCAACCCCATAATCTTGGCGGCGCGGACGGCGGTCGATCGCTCCTCCGGGGTCAATTTCACCTTCTCGGCCGTTCCCCCCCGGTGCAGGTTGGAGCGAAATTCCCCCTCGGCCCCCTGCCGCTTCATCGAGGCCACCACGCGATCGCCGATCACGAAACAGCGCAGGTCCGTTCCCCCCGCTTCTTTGATAAATTCCTGCACCAAAATATTGGCATCTAACCCCCGGAACGCCTCGATCACGGACTTGGCCGCCTGGTAGGTTTCGGCGAGCACCACCCCGATCCCCTGGGTTCCCTCCAGCAATTTGATCACCAGCGGCGCCCCGCCGACGATATTGATCAACCCGTCGATATCCTTGGTGGAGTGGGCGAACCCCGTCACCGGCAGGCCGATCCCCTCCCGGGCCAGCAATTGCAGGCAGCGCAACTTGTCCCGCGATCGCGAGATCGCCTGGGACTCGTTGGCGGTGAACACGTCCATGATCTCGAACTGGCGCACCACCGCCGTGCCGTAGAAGGTTTTGGAGGCGCCGATGCGGGGGATAATGGCGTCGAAGCCTTCCAGGGGTTTCCCCCCGTACATGACCATCGGCTTGTGGGAGGTGATATTCATATAACAGCGCAGGTAGTCGATGACGTACATCTCATGACCCCGCTGTTCTCCCGCTTCTTTGAGTCGCTTCGTAGAGTACAGGGAACTATCTTGGGACAGAATCGCGATTTTCATAATCCAAATATCTCAAGTCTTCTGGGTTGCAGATCGAACGAGGAGCAACCGTGCTTCGAGCGGTTCGGGAGGATGTCACAACGTCCCCAGTTTGTCCGTTCCCCCAACATCCGAAACCCCACGCCATTGGACTCCCGCAGGTTATCTTCAACGTCTACTATTATCTCACCGATCGCGCCGAGTGGGGTGGGGAGTCGGGAGTCGGGAGTCGGGAGTCGGAAAGCGTCGATACGAAATCCATTTTTAGGATTTCCTCTTTAGTTTTTTTCTGGAGCGAGCGAATCAGAGAACGTAGCATTTTACCCACTACATCACATTGTCGCAGAAGCGGTTCAATCGTTTGATTATCGATCGATTTCACTCTTTCTGACAGGAGCAAATGGGTTTCGAGTTCCTTTAGAGAGCCCTGAGCTATTTTCAAAAATTGAATATATTCTCCTCTGTTCTCTCGACCATATCCCTCTGCTATGTTGGCTGGCACCGATGCCGCTGCCCTGCGGATTTGTGAAGTCATTCCGTAAATTTCAGCGGGCGGAAACGCTTGAGTGATCTGATAACACATCTGAGCCAAATTCATCGCTTCTCCCCATACCCTCAAATCTCGATAGGATTTAAATGCTTTATTTGTCATAATTTTGAATCCATTTTTTTAGAATTGAATCCGACTCCCGACTCCCGACTCTCGACTCCCTACTGAATTGGAATTTGCCAAAAATAGAAGGTGCATTCCTCTTCGGGATGGGGTAAATGTAGGGTGCGATCGGGTTTCCAATCTTCCATGTCGAAGTCTCGGGAAACGATGCGGGTTCCGGGTTGGAGTTGCTCGAATAATCGGGGTTTCAGGCGGAGATTGAGGTGGGGTAAAAGGTAGAGAAAAACCACGGTCGCTTCGCCGAAATGGCTTTCAAATAGGTTTCCCTGGCGGAATTGAACGCGATCGCCAACGCCCGCTATTTTGGCGTTTTCGGCGGCTTCCGAAATGCGATCGCGATCGATGTCGATGCCGACCCCCCGGGCTCCGAATCGTTTCGCTGCCGCGATCGTCACCCGTCCGTCACCGCAGCCGAGATCGTAGAGGATATCATCTTCGCACACTGCGGCCCAAGTCAGGACGTCCCCCAGCAAATCTTGGGGGGTGGGAATGTAGCCGATATCGAGTCTGGGAGAGGGCATAAAAGGCAAAAGAAAATAGAGGATCATTTAAGATTGAGTCACTTCGTTCTGACTCTTTTTGTCCGGGGTATCTTTGGAGTCCGATCGCTTCGGCAACTTCAGAGAATATCCCGAATCCTGACAATACCAGATCGATCGCTGGGGGACGCCGAGGGCAATTCCCACTTCATCCAAAGCCGTTTTGAGTCGAAATCGAAACGTCCGCCCCACGGGCCACTGTTCGCCCGGTAAAGTTTTGATCAAAAAGCGAATCACGGTTCCTTCGTGGGAAATTTCATCGACCCCCAAAATTTCCAAAGGGTCCAAAATTTTGTCTTTCCACTCCGGTTCGCTTTGCATTTTTTGAGAGACATCCCGAATAATTTCCATCGCTTTTCGGATGTCCGCATCCCAGGAAATTTGCAAGCCGAAGTTGACCCGCGACCAATCTTTGGTGTTGTTGATGACCGCCGAAATTTGACCGTTGGGGATGGCGATCAACTGACCGTCCAAATTGCGGAGGTTGGTGACGTAAAGGTTCATGCTTTCCACCGCCCCCGCATACTGTCCGATTTCAACCACGTCTCCCACCGCATAGCGATCGGTAGACAAAATCAAAACTCCGTTCAGCATATTTTCGACGATATTTCGAGACAGAAATGCCGTCAACAGTGCGAAGGCGCCCGCCCCCGCCAAAATCGCCGGATTGATGCCGAGCAAAACAATCGTCCCGTAAATACCGAGGACAACCATAATGACGGTCTTTCCACTTTTCAACGCCGGAGAATAGGTACTCGCCCGCATGGTGTAGCGGTTGGATTTGGGGTCGGCTTCTTGTTGTTCTATCGCCCAACTGTTCAGGGAGGAATCGATGGCAAAGTCGAAGATCTTATCGATGACTGTTATTCCGAACCAGAGGGCGGGGATGGCGATCGCCTGCACCGCAATCAGAATCATAAAGGGGCGGGTCTGACGAAAGATAAAAAAGATCAGACCCAGGCCGAACAAAATGATAAATAGATACCCGACCAGGAGAAATCGCCGCAGCAATTCGACCAAATTCTTTTCTTGCTGAAGCGAGGTTTGGCTGTTGAGACGGGCCGCGATCGCTCGGGGAACTTTGGCAAGTTTTTGTTTGAAACCGAAATTGAACTTTCCCTTTCTATTTGGGGCGGACAGTGGAGGCTCGGACTCCGTTTCGGGTGGGTCAGAATCGACCCCCTCTGTTTCTTCGCCGTCAGATTCGGGAAGGGTTTCCCCCGACGCGGCTTCTGGATTCGATTGAGCGGAGACTATCAGCGCTTCCAATTTTCTTTTCACACGCTGACGCCATCGCCTCAGCAATTCTCGAAGCCGGGACAGAATCAAAATTGCAATGATGGCAATCCCGCTGATACCCAGTGCAATTTGTAACCTCGCCCAAGGATATTGGGCATCAAATTCTCGTCCCCACAAGACTTCGCTGGCCGATTGTCGGACCACATCTCGCCAAGTGAGAGCCAACTCTTGAACCGTGGTGGAATTGACGACTGCATCCGGGCGGGTAACGGTTACAAATGTGACTTTGGGTACTCCCAAGTCGAGCTGTTCGGGAGTAAAGATGACCGTTTCCTGATTTTCAGTTCCGACTTCCGCTCTCGGTGTGAGAGGGTGCAGGGGTTTGTCCGAATTGTAAGGCAACCAAAAGTGCCAATCTTTGGGCTCGGAAACCTGGGGCAAAGATTGCGCCCGGGTGATGTTGCGGACGCCCCGGTTGAAAGATTCTTCGAGGAGGTTGGCGCGTCTTTCCAAATTCACGGCAATTTCCCGGTCATCTCGTTCCAAATTTCGAGCCGCTCCCAACGTCAAATCTCCATTGTGTTTGAGTAAATTCCCACTCAGATAAACGTGACTGCACCAATGGGAACCGCAGATCTCAGCCCGATTTAGATCCCACCAAGGGGTTTCGGGATTTTCTACATCGGGTGCCGCGGAAAGAAACGGAAATTGTGCAACCGCATCGGATTTCCAGGCGAAAGTCAGGCAAAATGCGAGGAGTGTAATTCCCAGAAAACGGGCAATTTTCTTCATTTGGCAGTTCTCCTAAAAGTGACAGCGATCGCCAATTTAAAGACAACCTCAGACATTATACCGGCCCAAACGCAAACCCCATGCGGTGCAAGCTCACAAAAATTGTCGGAGAAATGGGGGGCGATCGCGGATTATTTATGATTGAGTCACGTCATTTTGAAAATTTTTGTCCTGAGTCTTCTGGGAATCCCCTGTCTGGACAGAAATGCGGTCAACAGTGCGAAGGCTCCCGCCCCGGCCAAGATCGCCGGATTGATGCCGAGAAAAAGGATCGTTCCGTAAGCTCCCAAAGCGATAGAAATCGCCATCGTTCCATTTTTAAGAGCCGGAGAGTAGGTACTCGCCCGCATGGCGTATCGGTTCGATTTCAGATCGGTTTTCTGTTTTTCTCTTGCCCAGTCATTCAGGGCGGAATCGATGGCAAAGTCGAGCAGTTTATCCATCACGGCGATTCCGATCCAAAGTGCAGATATAACGGTCGCTTGAATGGCAATCTGAAGCATAAACGGGCGAGTTTGGCGAAATAGAAAGCCGATCGCGATGAGGCCCACCAAAAGAATAAATAGATTCCCAACTAGAATAAATCTTCGCAACAACTCGACCACATTTTTTTCTTGCCGAAGTGCAGTTTGGCTGTAGATATGTGTCGCGATCACTTTTGGAAAATCGGCAATGGGTTGTTGGAAATCGAACGAAAAATTGTACTTTTTCTCTTTGGGATCGATCGGGGTGTCGGTCGTCGCCATCTGCCGGGGAGAGTCTGTCGGTTCCGTTTCCCCCAGATCGTCCGACTTTGGGATCGTTTCTCCAGATGCCGCTTCCGGATTAAATTGATGAGATAAAATCAGGCTATTCAGCTTTTTTTCGATCCGATCTTGCCACCGACTTAATAGATGTCTAAATTCGGAGAGAAGCACGATTGACATGATGGCGAGTCCGCCAATAATCATCGCAATATTGGCTCTCGTCCAGGGAAATTGAGCGTCAAATTCTCGTCCCCACAATGCCCGACTTGCCGCCAGTTCTATCCGATCTTGCCAAGTTTGAGCCAGCGCTTTTACCGTCGTACCGTTGGCGATCGCATCCGCACGATTGACCGTTATAAATGTGGCTTTTGGTATCCCCAATTCGGGTTGTGCGGGAGTAAAGATGACGGTCTGCTTATTTTGAGTTCCGATTTTAAATTTCGGGGTCAGGGGGTGCAGGGTTTTTTTCGAGCTGTAGGGCCACCAAAAGTCCCAGTCATCCTGCCGGGCGACTTGGGGTAAGGGTTGCGATCGCGTAACATTCCTGACGATTTGAGCAAATAACTGCTCGATTAATACGGCCCGTTTTTCCAAACTCAACGCGGTCGAATAATCGTCGCTGTTCAGATCTCGAGGTGCTGCCACGATCAAATCCGTACCGATTCTCAGATTTCCGCTGAGTTCGACATTGCTGCACCAATTTGAACCGCAAATCCTCGCCCGATTGAGATCCCACCAAGGGGTTTCGGGATTTCGCGTATTGGGAGCTTTTGGAAGGAACGGAAATTGGGCAACTGCCTCGGATTCCCAAGTTAAAGTCAAGCACAGCGCGAGCAATAAAATTCCCAGAAAACGGACAATTTTTTTCATTCTAAAGTTCCCCCAGGAGTGACGGCGATCGCCAATTTCAAAATCATCTCCGATATTATAACGGCTAAAACGCAAAAACCGTGCGGATCAGTCCCACAAAGATGGTATCATTTCGCCGGTCGTGTTCGGGACTGGTAATGACGTAAAATCCCGGATTAATCGTGATGTAATCGTTGACGGGAAAGGTGTAAAAACTCTCAAATTGCAGGGCTGTATCGGGGTCGTCCGGCCCGCGATCGATGTCCACCAATTTCGGCGGCATTCCCACAAAAACGCCGATCTGATCCCCTTCCCGAAACAGATCTAAAAACGATAAAGCTACACCCCAATTATAAATTCTGGCGCTATTATCTGAGCGCTGATCTTGGGCAAAGGTCGCACCCACCCAGCCGGCAATGTTAAAGTGGGGGGTCAACAATGCCGTCGTCTGAAAGCCGACATTGTGGGCGGTTGTGGGATTGCCAAAAAAGGGGTCGAAGGTCCGTTCGCTTCCCGTATTTCCCAGCAAAAATGAGTCATCTTTCTTGTAGTAAGAAAAAATGTAGGTCAAACCGAATCGCCAGTTCTCCGTGGGGGTAAATCGTAAATTTGCTCCCGTACTGTAGCTGCCGTTAAATAGACCGTCGCCCGGTCTGGCATTGGCGGCTGTCGGTCCCTGCTGGGTGTAGGCGACGGCCATTCCAAACCAGTCGTTAAATTGGTGTCCCGCCGCCAACTGAGTGCCGCTGGGTTGGCGATAAATGGGGTTGCGGACGGCAAACTGGGTGAAGGCCGCCCCGTTGCGTTGAAAGTAGGGATTGAAGTTGTCGAGGAAGACCGCATCTAACCCCACGCCAAACGCACTCACCCAAAAGAAGGAGCGATCGTCGAAGTTTCTCCGATATTCGACCGAAGTGGGAACGATTTTCGTGCTGTCAAATTCGTAATCCAACCCTCCCATGTTGGTTTGATCTCCGAGTTGTCGGACAATCGTGCCTCCCCGCAACTCTACTCGCAGGCGGTCTGTCCCGGTAAAACTGGTGTCAAAATCGAACGTGAAACGACTGCCAAAAACCGCCTGGTCTAAATCCGAGTCCGTGCGACTGAAATTCTTTCGATTCCCGTTAAATTCCGGGTTGTTAGAATTCATGGAATTAAAAATAACCACGCCGCTCAGTTGGGTCGTGGTCGAAAATTGATTGGCTTCCAACTCCGCCGTCCGGGCTTCCAAAACATCAACCCGTCCGGCTAAAGATGCCAATTCGGCCGCAAATTCTTCTTGCAATCGCCGCAACGCGAGTAAGTCGCCCCGGCCGACCAAACCCTCCGTCGAAGCGTCGATCAATTCCGTTATCCGTTCCAAACAGGCGTTCAAACCCGCCGCGAATTCGTAGCGGGTTAACGCGCGATTTCCCCGGAAAGTTCCGTTCGGATATCCGGCGATGCAGCCGTAGCGTTCGACTAGGGATTGCAAGGCTTGGAAGGCCCAGTCGGTGGGTTGGACGTCGGAGAGTTGGGACACCGATGTAATTTGACGTTTCCGGCGTCTGCGGGATTGCACATGAGTCGGCTTTTGAGGCTGGGAACCGTAGCTGCTGCGGAAGTTGCCGACGGTTTTGACATCCTCGATGGTGAGATCTCGTTCGGGTTGCATCTCCCCGGGTTCCGACGCGGAATCCAAACAGGCGGGGGGTTGACAGGAACTGGCGGGCGGTGATTCGGAATGTGTCGGTTTTGACAGGATTGTGAGGGCGATCGCGATCGAAGTGAGAGGCAAAATCCTCCACCGGATTTTCATGGGACTCCTTATCAATATTTCACCGTCCCGCATGATAACGGAATTATGGACTTTTGTGAAATGATTGGATTTTGAGGCTCAGAGTTGATGTTTTTTGCCAATCCAACATTATACACGCGATCGCAACTTTCGATCGAGTCAACGGGTGAAAAGCGCGTCCCCACTCCCGTGAACCCATGACATCCACCCAAAATTCTGGTCGCGTCAAAAGAGAACTTTTCGCCCAGTTTCTGATAGAATCGATGATTGTAGCGTTTGAATTGATCGAGGATCAAAACCACTATGGCAACATTAACCGTTTGGAAATTTGACACCGCCGAAGGAGCCAAGCAAGCCCTGGCCAAGTTAGCCGAACTACAAAAACAACGTCTCATTGAAATTAAAGACGCTGCCACCGTGTCTTGGCCCGCAGGCAAGAAAAAGCCCAAAACCAAGCAAGCTGTAGATTTGGCAGGCGCCGGAGCTTTAGATGGAGCTTTCTGGGGACTGCTGTTTGGCATTCTCTTTTTCGTGCCCATTTTAGGTGTGGTCGCCGGAGCCGCCGTCGGCGCTTTGACGGGTTCTTTATCGGATTACGGTATCAATGATGATTTTATCAAAGATGTCAAAAGCAAAGTGACGGAAGGAACATCCGCCCTGTTTTTACTCACGGGTAATGTCACCTTGGATAAGGTTCAAGAAGCTTTTGAAGGCGAAACTGCCGAACTGATTCAGTCCAATTTGACCAACGAGCAGGAAGAACAACTACAGGCGAATTTTAGCGGTGAGTCATAACTGCTGATCGGATGGATTGACCGGCTTTATCCCTAGCAATTCTGCCCATTTGGATAGAGATGCTAGGGTCAATTTTTGCCGTTCTTAATCATCAAAAATTGTCAACCCCAGATTAAATGTCCCAAAGGAGAATGGAGAAACGAGGGATCAAGTTCGCCCACCTGCCACAATTTTTGCAGCCTCACGGCGTGATCTGAGTATTTTCACTTAAAACCCGATCATTTATATCGGATTGATGGATTAGATTGTTGCAGTTACCCAAATCACAACAAATGCCACTCATTGACGATCCCGCCGACATGAGGCTATCAATAATTGGTGATCACTAATTCATCAATTTGACCCCGTTTTTTGCCATTGCTGTTGATGGCGCGATTGGCGGAGACGCGATGAATCTTGAAGGGTTGATATAATTCCTCAAAAAAGTCGTCTGTCGGATCTTCATTTTTGGGATCGGAATTGCTCAACATCATTTTGACATCATGGGTGGTGTCCAAGTGGCGAAAAAATTGAGCCAGTCGAGTCTGTTGGCGATCGCAAAATGTAAATGTTGAATAAGACGTAAAATTAGCCGTCTTGCTGAGGGGACGATAGGGGGGATCGAAATAAATCAACGTTCCCGGTTTGATGGCTGGTTCGCACAATTCAAAATCCCCCACTGCGATCTCGGCAATTTGTAGCAATTCCGACACGGATCGCAAATTGTCTGCATCCAATATTTTAGGATTTTTATAGCTGCCGGGAGGAACGTTAAATTCCCCTTTGCTGTTGAGGCGAAATAAGCCATTAAAACAGGTGCGATTCAAAAAAATTAACAGAGCGGCTCTGGAAACCCAATGGCTATCATATTGCCGATCGCCGATTTCTTGCTTCTGTAAATTGTAGCGATCGCGCAGTTTAAAATAAAAACATTTTCGCTCAGTTAACGGACATTGATGGTAATCCCTGGCAAGATTGCCAACTTCCTCGATCAACCTTTCTACATCTTTTTGGATGACCTGATAAACTAGAATCAACTCGGGGTTAATATCATAAATTGATGCCGAGGCGATTTGATATTTCTGGGCAACCTCAAAAAAGACAGCTCCACCGCCGATAAAGGGTTCGATATAGTGTTGAATTTGACCCTGCTTTAATTCGAGGGGATATAAATTTTCAAACTGTGAAAGCAGTTGGGATTTGCCCCCCGCCCACTTTAAAAAGGGTTGGGCGGTTTTTTGGGGACTCTTTGTCATTCTCAAGGAAAGTTTTTCACAAATCAACACCACCGTCCATCCTATCGGATTGAGCCTCAAAATGTCAAGCCTATTCCGAACCCTCCCCGGGTAGAGGGGAGGGAGATTTTTTTTAACCCTTGACTATCGCCTCACCCCGACGGTAAATTTCTCGGGCATAGTCCGTCCACATTCCCTGTCCCCAGTAGCGAAAACAACTCGTTTGCAACAGTAAATTATACAGCAATGCTTCCTGATAATCCTGCCGTCGCGTCACGGTCGGATCTTCAGCAACTAGGGGGTCATATTTGCGGTGAAAATCGGCGCTGAGTTGGTTCATCGGTTCCAACACATTTTCATATCCTTTCACCCAACTCAAATTGTTCGTCCAGGATGCCCCATCCATGTTGAATTGGGGGTCAGTTTCCCGCAATTGCGCGATCGCATTTTCGACGGCTTCCGGCGTGGCGCGATCGACTTTTTCCCAGACACGATGTTGGTGAACTGCCTGACAGGTGGGATAATCCTCCGGCCGCACCCCCGCCACTTCCAACAATTCCAAATATTCCGTTCCGTTGAGCCCCACAACCCCCGTCGAACCCCGGCCATTGTCCTTAATATCAGACCACACCGGTTTAAAATCCCGGGGATATTCATTCATCATCACGCCGCCATTTTCCCCGTCGGCGATTTGCGTAACGCAGCCGGGAACTTCGCAGTTTCCAAGCTGCTGCCGTCCGCGACTTTTCGCCTCGTGGTAGGGCTGCATTTGCGCCACCAATTTCGTGTCAGAACCTTGGGTTTTAATTAACGCCGTAATGCCAATTTCTTCGCCGTGGGAATTTCGCGCCACCAGACGATTGGGGATATATTTATCATCGTGGTGGAGGGGGGAACCGTCCAAACGCTCGACGGAATGTTCCTGAACCATCAGCCAGCGATAACCGCACTCCCGCAGGGCTTTGATGTATTCAAACAAACTGTCGGGATGGTTGGGAAGGTGCATTTCCGGGGGAGAAAAACCCTTCACCCGTCCCAGGGCATCGAAGCCAAAAATAGAGGCAAAATGATGTTGCCAAGCCCGGATGTGCAACTTGATATCGGGGATAGGAGTCGAGGGGATAACGGCGTGACTCCACATCGTCCCCAACCATTCCACATGGGGCCAATATTTGGGGTCGCAAGCGATCCGTTTCAGGGCGTCGAGAACGTCATTTCGCCCCATCTGCCGCAGCCCCCACAGCAAGTTGCCGGAATAGTCCAACATGATGCGCGGATTGTCGCCATTGTCCACCAATTCGGGGATAAATTCCCCCATGCGTTTGTAACACCAGGCGAAGGGTTCGGCGTTGTGATTGTCGCCCTCGTTGGGATGTTCAAACATATACTGGAGATTGCTGATGAGTTCCCCATTTGCCCCCGCCGGGACGGTGGGTTGGTGCAGATGGAGGGCGCAGGCAAATCCGGCGGTGATTTGGTCTGGATTTAGGTTGTTGACGGGTTGGAAAATGCGATCGCCGTGATTGACGACGGATGCGATTTCCGCCTCCCAACCGCAAATATTGGGCCAACCCGAGCGGATTTCTTCCAAAGTCGGCAGATTAGAAGGAGATGCTGTCGCGGTCATAATTTTTATCCTCATCGAGCCAACTGGTTGTTAACATGATACCCTAGTTTGGTTTCAAGTTTTTGACTCTCCCGTTCAAATCCATCACCCCAAAATGACCGAACCCTTTCTCTACTCCTATCCAACCCTAATTTCCGGAACTCTCATCCGCCGCTACAAGCGGTTCATGGCGGATATCGAACTCGCCTCCGGGGAAGTGGTCGTCGCCCACTGTCCCAATACCGGCCCGATGACGGGGGTTTGCATTCCCGGAAATCGGGTTTGGGTGTCGAAAAGTGACAATCCCAAGCGAAAATTGGCTTACACCTGGGAGTTAATTCAGCTTCAAGATAACGAACCGACTTGGGTGGGAGTTAACACCAGTTTGCCCAATAAAATTGTGGGACTCGCCCTCCAGCAGCGTCTCTTTCCCGAGTTGGGAGAGTACGGGAAAATTCGGCGGGAAGTCCCCTACGGCTTAGGGGGAAAAAGTCGGGTCGATTTTGTTTTGGAAGGGGGCGAAAAACCGATTTATGTAGAAGTTAAAAATACGACTTGGGCGCAGGGACAGTTGGCGTTGTTTCCGGATACCGTAACGGAACGGGGGCAGAAACATTTGACCGAGTTAATGGGGATTGTTGCAGCCGGATCTCGGGCGGTGATGCTGTATTTTATCAATCGCGGGGATTGCGTTAAATTTGCCTCCGGGGACGAAGCCGATCCGGTTTACGGGAACCTGTTGCGGTCGGCGATCTTGAAGGGTGTGGAAGTGCTACCCTGTCGGTTTGATGTGAGTCCGGAAGGAGTCAAATATTTGGGGTTGGCGGCGTTTTAAAATTTGACCGAACGGCCGGCAGAAATTGAAAAGGGCGAATCGGATTCGCCCCGACAGTAAAATCGCAACGTGGCGATTAAGGCGCGATATCTAGCGCCCGCTTTCCACCCCAATTTCCGATAATTTGATCGTCAAATTTGTCGGCGGTTTCTAACACGGACAAAACGGAAGATTCCAATTCCCCCGGGTCGCAAGTCGAGCCGACGATGGTATGGCCAAAACAAATGTCGTCGTTCTCATCCAAAGAAAAAGCGCCGAAGACCATCTGAGCATTTTTAGACAATAAAAATTGCATCAATTCCGGGGTAATTTCGGCCCCTTTGACGACCGGCGATCGCGTCTCGATCACCGCATCCTGATGCCAGGGGTGAATCCGCACTTCCACCCAAGCCGATCCCATGAACAAGCCGAACCCCGGTTCGTCGAGTTTTTCCCAAGGATATTTGTCGAACATCTCTTCCATCCAGGTGGCGACTTGTTCGTAACATTCCCGCTGAATTTTAGTCTGAAATTTCATCATATTTATCCTTCCCGAAGAGACCAATTACGATAGGGATTCCGGATCAAATTGACGTTATAATATCTGGAATCGTGGGAAACTTCTTCGCCGATCCACTCCGGCAGGTCGAAGATTTGCCCTTCGTCGAGTAACTCGACTTCGGCCAAAATCAACCCTTCATTATCCCCGAAAAACTCGTCGATTTCCCAAATCAAATCCCCCAGGGAAATTTTATAGCGCTTTTTTTCGATCAGCGGCCGATCGCACAGCGTCGCCAACATCTCTTCCGCATCTTCGACGGGGATCGGATATTCAAACTCTGATCGCCGATACCCCACCGTAGTGCCTTTGATCGTCAGATACCCGCGATCGCCGACAACCCGAACCCGCACCGTTTTTCCGGGGGTGCTGGTGATGTAGCCCTGGCGATAAATGCTACCGACAGACAGCGATCGCCACCCGTCCCCCCGCACCAAAAATTTGCGCTCGATCTCGATAGCCATATTTTATTGATTTTTAAACGTTTGCCCCCATTCTATCCGCTCGTCCGCCGGAAAACTGACCGAATCTGGATCGCCACCCCCCCCGGCAGGCGGTGTCCCGGAACGTGAAACACACCCTCGGAAAATTCTTGGCCGTCAAATTAGCCCTCGTGTCCGTCGGCTTCATCGGCGCACCGGTTACAGCCCTCGAACCGGAACCGAATTCGGAAGCCCAGATCCGCGATCGCCTCAACGCCGACACCGGGGAACTGGAAGCCAAACAATTTTCGACCCCGACAAAACTGGCGGGAGAGGTCATCTTTTGAGTTACGGATACGTCGTCACCAACCCGGATGACAATTTCCAAAATGATACGACTTTTGTCGTCGTGATCCGAACTTTCTTCCAGTTTTAGGAGGGCTTAAAATTTTGGGCGATCGGTGTTGCGCTTCGACGCCCGCGATGATCGCCCAGAAAAATTTTGGTTTTGCTTTCAGGGGTGTTGAATTGTCTTTGAGGGGATAGGAAATCAACACCCCCAATTCAGTGGGGCAACACCCGCGCCCCAGTCGGTGACCATCCTCAGTTCCCCTTTCCCGGGGTAACTGGAGTCCCTGAAAAGATTCTGCATGGTTTGATACCGAACCGTGGTAGGATTTTTTTACAACCAATTGAGGTACCCCCATGCCATTTACCATTGATTCGGCCCGTGGCATTTTCCCCGAAACCTTATCGGCCGATGTCGTTCCCGCGACGATCGCCCGATTCAAGCAGCTCAATGCCGAAGATCAACTGGCCCTGATCTGGTTTGCCTATCTTGAAATGGGTAAAACTATCACCATTGCGGCGCCCGGGGCGGCTAATATGCAGTTTGCCGAGAATACCCTCAATGAAATTCGGCAGATGACCCCCATGCAACAAACCCAGGCGATGTGCGACCTCGCCAACCGCGCCGACACCCCCATTTGTCGCGCCTACGGAAGCTGGTCTCCCAACATCAAACTGGGATTCTGGTATCAACTCGGACAGTGGATGGATGACGGCAGTGTGGCGCCGATTCCCGAAGGCTACGAACTTTCTGCCAATGCCACTGCCGTTTTAGCGACGATTCAGGGACTCGATCCCGGCCAGCAAATTACGGTGTTGCGGAATTGCGTCGTTGGCATGGGCCTCGATGCGAGTAACTTAGGCAGTTCTACCCGCGTTGCCGAGCCAGTCGTCCCCCCCCAAGAGGTGTCCCAGCGAACTTCAGTCAAAATTGAAGGTGTCAGCAATTCCACCGTGCTGGAATATATGAACAACCTAAATGCCAACGATTTTGATACGCTCATCGAACTGTTTGTCTCTGACGGCGCCCTGCAACCTCCTTTCCAAAAACCAATTGTCGGCAAAGAGAACGTATTGCGCTTTTTCCGAGAGGAGTGCCAGAACCTCAAGTTACTCCCCGAGCGCGGTGTTGAGGAACCCGCAGAAGACGGCTACACCCAGGTTAAAGTGACGGGTAAGGTGCAAACGCCGTGGTTTGGAGGGAACGTCGGCATGAATATTGCTTGGCGATTCTTGCTCAACCCGGAAAATCAAATTTTCTTCGTGGCGATCGATCTGTTGGCATCGCCCAAAGAACTGCTCAATTTGGTTCGTTAGAATCAGGTTTTTCATCGAACGAGGGGACAGGGAGACGTTTTCTTTTGCAGAACGCTCCCTGTTCGATCGCACTATGAACGTCGGTTCGGGCAAAACCGAACTCCCAAAGCCGTGAGGGGTGCGAAGTGGATGACTGACTGTTCTATAATGATTAAAGTGCTTCGTGCCGGATCAAAGGCAAACTGAAATTGCCGGCTTTTTCAACAAAGAGTCGGGCTATTTTTGATGATTTTAATCTGTCAATATCTGGACACGCACCCCTAGATAACGATCAGCTTGGGTAACGATTTGTGAATGAAATTAATTGGTCTGAAGCCGAAAAGACAGTCGCAGATGAAGCTTTGCAGAAAGCTTACGATCGCGAAATTAAAACGTTGATGGATGAAGTTCGACAAAAAGCAGTTGAAATTACTGATATTGATGCCATTTGGCGGCTGCACGATTTTTTGAGTGCCAAACGGCACGAAATTGAGGGTAAATACGACGGTCGATATTCGGTGCTAATTTTCGTGTTGGCTCAGTTGCTCAAAGAGAAGTGGTTGACTTTAGAGGAATTACAGGGTCTGGAGACAGATAAGCGAGCCAAAATTGCGGCTTTGGCTCGGATGTAAGATCGTGAAGATGGGGTGTAGGGTGTAGGGAGAAAAGAGAAGCGAGAAAAGAGAAGTGAGAAACTCCATGACTTCTCACTCCTCATTCCGATAGCTCCGTCCCCAAGGGAGAATCTCAAATCTGAAATTCCCGACGTCTGAAAATTCTGCTTAATTATCAGGATATCATAGAACGGATCTGACCGGATTTCAGCCACCGGCTTGGGCGCGATATCGGGCGCGATCGGCTATTTCGATCAAATGTTTAGGCTCGGTGTCCCGGGCGGGCGCGATCGCCACCACCCTCAGACTCAACGTCACCCACTCCCCAACCGGGGAGGCGGCATGGGAAATCTGCAAAGATTCGACATTTTTTCCCATCGTCTCGGCTACCTCTTCTTCTGGCGGGGGCGGGACGCTCTTTTCATCTAACATCGGATTGGTTTCCGGCGGACTCGGAAGCCGCTGTGTCCTCCCGATTACAAAATATTGCGCTTCGCGCCGGGTGCCGGGTGTGGAGAAAGTCAAAATTCCCTAATACCGACTCCCGACTCCCTACTCCCCGAACTGGAGAAACGCCTCCACCTCGGCGGCGGTGGGTTGGGCCGCGATCGCCCCCGGTTTCGTCGCCGTCAGGGCCCCCACGGCGCTGGCGTAGGCGACGATTTCCCGCGCCGTTTGCGGGTCCCGCAGGCCAGCCAGACCCCGCCCCAGGATCTGGTGGACGAACCCCGCCACGAAGCCGTCCCCGGCCCCCGTCGTATCCTCGACCGCCACGGGGAAAGCCGGAAACGACCCCTCGCGGTCGGACAGGCAGTAGGCGCAACCGCGATCGCCCCGGGTGATCAGCACCCCCTCCACGGAGTCCAAGCGGTAGTTGATCGCGCCGGGATCGGTCGTGTCAAACAGCCACTCGCTTTCCTCCTCCGACAATTTCACGAAATCCACCCGTTTGAGCAGGTCCGTCACCAGCGGCTTGGCCGCCCCGGGATCGGGCCAGAACACCGGCCGCCAGTTGACATCCACCAAAATTTTCAAATTGTAGCGATCGGCCAATTTCAGGGCGCGGGCGATCGCAGCCCGGGTTTCCGGGTAAGCCAACCCCAGAGTCCCCAACACCAAAAAATCGGCGTCGAGAAACAATGACTCGGGCATCCAGTCCGCCTGCAGGCGGGTGTCGGCGAAGGCCGTCGTGTCGAGGGTTCCGAAGCCGGCAAACTCCCGCTCCCCGGATGGCGATCGGAGCACGAAAACCCGCCGGGTGGGGGCGGTGGGGTGGCGCTGGACACCCGTAATGTCCACCCCCGCATCCCGGAGAAATGCCACCAGGCGATCGCCCCCTTCGTCAAAACCGATCGCCCCGACAAATGCGGATGAAGTCCCCAACTTCACCAACCCGCAGGCCACGTTAGCCGGTGCACCTCCGGGGTAAGCCGTCCACGATTCCACCGCCTCCCAGGACTGATGCAATCCGTCGGCCAGACAATCGAACAAAATTTCACCGAGGCAAAGAACGCGAGAATGATTCATCTTGACTGTAAAAAATAGAGTTCAATCAGGTGCAGCTCCCGGGGAGCGGCGGGCAAAAGACCGAAAAAATCCTGCAGTCCTGTTCCTAATTCTTAAAATTCCCCCGCCCCGACGTTACAAATGGTTCAAAGTTCCATCTCCCCAACTCACCGGTCTAACACGTTATATAACGTTTTTGGTCAAGATCCATTTAGAATTATAAGTAGGTAAATATGCAGAGATAGGATACCGTCATGTCGCATGGTAAGTCTAAGAGCCCGGTTTCCCTCTCCGAGCGAGAGCTGCAGGTGGTCGAACTCGTCGCGATCGGACTGACAAACCAGGAAATTGCGGAACGGCTGGAAATCAGCAAACGCACCGTGGACAACCACATCAGCAACATCCTGACCAAAACCGCGACGGACAACCGGGTAGAGTTAGTCCGCTGGGCCCTGCAATGGGGCAAAGTCTGCATCGACAGCATCAACTGCTGTCTGTTGCCGGACTCCCCCTCGTCCGAAAGTGCGGAACATCCTGTATCCTCGGTTGAGTAGGAAAACCAAACCTCACTCAGCACCATGTCAATAGCACAAACCCCTCCCCGCCGTCACCTCCGCTGTCCCCGCCTGCCCTTAGCTATCTATCGGGAAGTTGCAGCCCACCTCCGCCAGGTGCGGGGTGTACGGACGGGTTTGCTTCCCATGCCTGCCGTTTCGGACGATTCGGAATGGTCAGCGTTCGACTACACCCAAAGTCAAGTCGCCGGCCTGTGGATCGAGTCTCCGGAAGCGGCCGACCCGGAAATCGACCGGCAAATCGAAGAAATTTTAACCTATTACGGCGATCGCCACGGATCTTGGGAAATTGATAATTGATAATTGACAATTGATCATGCCCCATTCTCTATGGAGGGGGGTGTGTCGTATTCTATTGAACAGACGCGATCGCCAACTCAGGAAGACATGGACTCAATTCAAGCGTTACGGGGAACCCGCGACATCCTGCCGGAGGAGGTGGGGTACTGGCAGCGGGTGGCATCGGTGGCCGAAGCCGTCTTGTCCCGGGCCAATTATCAGGAAATTCGGACACCCATCTTCGAGCAGACCGCCTTATTTGAACGCGGCATCGGGGAAGCGACGGATGTGGTGGGCAAGGAAATGTACACCTTCACCGATCGCGGCGATCGCTCCATCACCCTGCGTCCGGAGGGAACCGCCGGGGTGGTGCGGGCCTACATCGAACGGAAATTGCACGCCGCCGGGGGAGTGCAGCGGCTCTGGTATTTCGGGCCGATGTTCCGCTACGAACGCCCCCAGGCCGGACGACAGCGACAATTTCACCAGATCGGCGTCGAGGTGCTCGGCAGCGACGATCCCCGGGCCGATGTGGAGGTCATCGCGGCGGCGACGGAAATCCTGCAAACGTTGGGATTGCAAAATCTGCACCTAGACCTCAACTCCGTCGGCGATCCCGAAGATCGCCGGCGTTACCGTCAGGCGTTGGTGGACTATCTGACTCCCTATCAAGACGAACTCGACCCCGACTCCCGCGATCGCCTCACCCGCAACCCGATGCGGATTCTCGACAGCAAGGATAAGCGGACTCGGGAGATCGCGGAAAACGCCCCCAGCATTTTGGACCACCTGGGCGATCGCTCCCGGGCCCACTTCGATCGCGTCCAATACTTATTGACGGAATTGGGAATTTCCTACACCCTCAATCCCCGATTGGTGCGCGGTCTGGACTACTACACCCACACGGCGTTTGAAATCATCTCCGACGACCTCGGCGCCCAGGCGACGGTGTGCGGCGGCGGACGCTACGACGGTTTGGTACGGGAACTCGGCGGCCCCCAGGTCCCGGCGGTGGGTTGGGCGATCGGTCTGGAACGGCTGATCATCCTGTTGCAGCAACTCCACGAGCCCCCCAATCTCGCCCCGGAATTTTATCTGGTGTCCCGGGGAGAAAAGGCCGAAAGTCGGGCTTTGATTTTGGCTCAAAAGCTGCGCGGCGCGGGTTTTCGCGTGGAACTGGATTTGAGCGGCAGCGCCTTCGGGAAGCAGTTCAAACGGGCCGATCGCAGCGGCGCGGCGGCTTGCCTGGTGCTCGGAGATGCGGAGGCCGAAGCCGGGACCGTCAACCTGAAATGGCTGAAAACCGGGGAACAGAGCGCGATCGCTCAATCCGATTTGTTGGATAAAGTCGCCGACTTGCGGCGGCAGGTGGAGGCGGCGAAAAATCCCTAATCCCCCAACCACTGGTACATCACATAGACATCCACCCATCCGAGGGTTGAATGGCGGAAGGCTTTCGGCAGGGTTCCGGCGATCGCAAATCCGAGTGATTTCCACAATTTGACCGCCGGTTCGTTGGTGCTGACGACGAAGTTGAATTGCATGGCCCGGAATCCGAGTCGCACCGCTTCGGCGATGGCGTGACGTCCGAGCGATCGGCCGATCCCCTGTCCCCTGGCGTCGGAAGCGACCATAAATCCGGCGTTGCAGACGTGGGAACCGAGTCCGGGTTGGTTGGGTTTGATGTAGTAAGTGCCGACGATTTTTCCCTCGGAAATGGCGACGTAGGTGGCGGCGGGAATTTCCATCCAAATTTGATGGGCGGCGGCGCGATCGGTTTCGGGGGAGAAGGCGTAGGCGTCGCCCCGACTCACCACTTCTTTGAAGATCGGCCAAATGCGATCGAAATCTTCCGTCCGTGCCCGTCGAATTTCCATCTGTTTGTTCCTCCATCAGCTTGAATTGAGTCTATTTGAGTTTCTGAAAAATCCCCCTAAATCCCCCTTTGAAAGGGGGACTTTGAAACCCATTCTCCCCCCTTACAAAGGGGGGCTGGGGGGGATTCTACACCTTTAACCGGATCGAAAAATCCCCCTAAATCCCCCTTGGCAAGGGAGACTTTGAAACCTATTCTCCCCCCTTACAAAGGGGGGCTGGGGGGGATGACGATCAATTTGCAGTCAAACAATCGGATCTGATATAACGTTTACGAATTATTTGATACTGCCAGATTTAGCGATGTACGAAGAACTGAACAATAAAACCATTCTAATCACGGGCGCCTCTAGCGGCATCGGGGCGGGGATTGCGCGATCGCTTGCCCGACACAAAACTAAAATTATCCTCCATTATAAAACCAATTATAACGGAGTCCTCCAAACCCAAAATTCGAGTCAATACAATCGCCCCCGGCGCCGTCGAGGTGGAGAGAAATCAAGACGGATTGCGAGAAAATCGCGAGTTTTGGATGCCGAAAATTTTGCTGGGCAGATATGGAACCACCGATGAAATCGGAGAATTGGCCGTTTTTTTGAGTTCCGATGCCGCCGCCTGGATGACGGGTCAGGTGTTGACCATTGACGGCGGAACGACCGCCAGGGGCAACTATCCGAAAAAATAGAATCTTTTTTGAATTGCCGAACTGCGACTTCTATCAAACTCGATTATAGCAGTTTTCGTTCTGCTGCGATACGGTTCGATCCCCCTAAATCCCCCTTAAAAAGGGGGACTTCGAGAAAAGTCGAATACCCAAACCGCTTGGGAATTAATTCCCAAGCTAATAGCAAAAATCCTCGCTTCGTGGATTGGGGAGATTATGTGGGCAAATGATCGGATCTGATCTTATGACTTGGGGTGGATGAAGGATCGGGCGTTTCTTGGCAACCTGGAAGTTGGGTCTGGGAGTTTGCGATGGGAAAATCCCCATAAATCCCCCTTGGAAAGGTGGACTTGGAATTCTTCTCCCCCCTTTCAAAGGGGGGCTGGGGGGGATTCTTCTCCCCCCTTTCAAAGGGGGGCTGGGGGGGATTCTTCTCCCCCCTTTCAAAGGGGGGCTGGGGGGATTCTTCTCCCCCCTTTCAAAGGGGGGCTGGGGGGGATTCTTCATCGTCGGACTCGATATAAACTGGCCGTCTGGGGACTGAAAGAAAGCCGAGAGAACAATTATCCATGTTGGACAAAATCCGAAACCAATTTCAGCAAAATAAACGGACGCTGCGGGGCGTTCTGGCGGTTTGTATGCTGGTGGCGGGGACTTTACATTTCGCCGCGTCGGAACCCTTCATTCGCATCGTCCCCGACTTTTTACCCGCCCCCGCCGCCCTGGTTTACATCAGCGGTGTCATCGAAATTTTGCTGGGCATCGGCCTGTTGATACCCGCCACCCGCAGACTTTCCGCCTGGGGTTTAGTCGCCCTGTTTGTCGCCGTCTATCCCGCCAATCTGAACATGGCGTTCAACCACATCCACTTTACCCGACTTTAACGAAGCAATTATTCTGATTATTGACACGCGCGATCGCTTGAAAATTATCTTGAACCAACATTTCGTTCTCGATGACCGGGCGATCCGAACATTTGCCCTGAGTCGTGGATGATGAGAGTTCGGTTGCGACAGCAGAAGTGCCGGAAGCGGGTATTCCCAAATCCGATATCGTCCTGGGATTTCAACCCCCCGAAATTCGCCCCCACACCGGATATGCGATCGCTTAATTGTCCGCGATCGCGCTACAATAGAGAAACCGCTCAAAATCGGCTCGAATCAGACAGTGGTGGAATGGCGAAAGATATCTATCACGAAACGGTCAAAACCGCTTTGATCAAAGACGGATGGACGATCACTCACGATCCCCTCCGTTTGAAGTTTGGCGGTCGGATGACATATGTGGATCTCGGTGCCGAGAAGTTGTTGGCGGCACAGAAAGAAGGACATCAAGTCGCGATCGAAGTCAAAAGCTTTTTAAATCCTTCTCCCGTCAAAGATTTGGAACAAGCTCTGGGACAATATATCATGTATTCCCAAGTTTTATCCAAACTCGAACCTGATCGCAAACTTTATCTCGCCATCCCGGAAACCGTATTTTCGGATTTCTTTTCCGAGGAATTACCGAAATTAATGATCGAGTTAAATAAAATCAGCCTATTCATTTTCAATCCCGAAACAGAGGAGGCCGCAGAATGGATCGCCTAAAATTCTATCGAGACACCATCGAAAACATTCTCAAACGACACGCCGCCATCCCCTATTCTTACGGAGAAATCGATGAATATGTGATCGTCGATCGCGATCGCAATCATTTTTTATTATTCGATGTCGGTTGGCAGCAAAAACGCCGCGTCCACGGCTGCATCACCCACGTCCAGATTATCGACGGCAAAATCTGGATTCAACGGGACGGCATCGAAGACGGAATCACCGAAGAATTGCTGGAAGCCGGTATTCCCAAATCCGATATCGTGTTGGGATTTCAACCCCCCGAAGTTCGCCCCCACACCGGATATGCGATCGCTTGAGGAGGGAGTAGGGAATAACAAAAACGACAGGGAATTAATGATGCAGAATCACCAAAAACTCCACCTCTCAAAAATGGGTTGCGGCACCTGGGCATGGGGCAACCGACTGCTGTGGGGATACGACCCGAAGATGGACGAAGAATTGCAAGCCGTTTTTAACCTTTGTGTCGAGAATGGGGTGACGGTATTCGATACGGGGGACTCTTACGGAACCGGTCGGTTAAACGGTCGCAGCGAGATGCTTTTGGGGCGTTTTTGCCGGGAGTATGTCGGTCCGAATCAGGAGGATATTTGTATCGCCACCAAACTCGCCGCCTATCCTTGGCGGTTGACGAGGGGTTCTATGGTTTCCGCCGGTTTATCTTCCGCAGATCGCCTGGGTAAAAAGGTCGATTTGGTACAGATGCACTGGTCCACCGCCAATTACGCCCCCTGGCAGGAGGGGCCGCTTTTGGACGGTTTGGCGGACCTGTACGAACGGGGGGAAGTTAAGGGGGTGGGATTGTCCAACTACGGCCCAAAACGGTTGAAGTGGGTGCATCGTCGGTTGGGCGATCGCGGCGTTCCCATCGCCACCCTACAGGTTCAATATTCCTTACTTTCGACTGATCCGGTGACGGAACTGGGAGTCAAAGAAGTGTGCGACGAATTGGGCATCCGGTTGATTGCTTACAGTCCTTTGGCGTTGGGAATTTTGACGGGTAAATATTCCGAAAACGGCCCGTTTCCAAAAGGGCTCAGGGGTTGGCTGTTCAAACGGTTGTTGCCGGGGTGTCGGTCGCTTTTGGACTGCATGGAAGAGATCGGGCGATCGCGGGAGAAAACGATGGCTCAGGTGGCCCTGAATTGGTGTATTTGTAAGGGCGCCATTCCCATTCCCGGCGCGAAGAGTGTCGGACAGGCGCGACAGAATATCGGCGCTCTGGGTTGGCAGTTGGACTCGGGGGAGGTTGCGGAACTGGATAAAGCGGCGGCGGGGACGGATAAAAAAATGGTGCAAAATATTTTTCAGACGGGTTGAGGAGCGTTCATCATTCCCAACTCATTCGGTACACTACTCCTTCTCTGTGTTCTCCGTGCCTCTGTGGTTCTTAAATTCCCGAATCAAAATCGCCGGCAGTCTCCCGCCGACGATCGCAAAATTTCAACAGTTTTAAAATCGAGATTTAAGTTTCCGATTCCGAGGTCGAAGACTGGCTGAACATCGGGGTCAGGTAGGCGGCGAGGAGGCCGATCAAGAAAGCAGAAATATTGCGGACCAAGGGAATCCAATCGGACGTGCGGCTGATCACCGGACCGATGCCGAAGGCGATAAACAGGATGCCCCAGAGGGGAGAAAAAATTAACGCCCACTGCCAAGCCACCAGTTGTCCGGGTTTGCGGGGGATGGCGGCGAACCCGCAAATGACCCCGCCGAGGGCGGAAGTAATTAATGTCAAAATCCACTGTTCTTGTGGCAGGCCGGGGACGACGCGGCAGCCGCCCTCTTGCAGCAGACAGCCTTCGATGGTTTCGATGGATTGGATGATGGATTGGTCTTCGCCGTTGTCGCGGACGAAATATTGGTTGCCGTAGCGGGTCTGGAGTTCCACCCAAAACGTGCGGGTGAGGAGGTCGTAGAGGTCGCGGCCGACGCTGAAATTGAGGATGTTGCCGCCCCGCTGGTCGGCGACCAGGAGGACACTGCGGTCGTCGAGTCCCCAGTAAGCTTTGACGGCTCGGCCCGGGGTGCGATCGAATTGGGTGAGGACCCTCAGTTTCCATCCCGTCTCAGATTCAAACTGTTGCAGGTCTTCGGCCAGGAGATTTTCCTGGACGTCGGTGAGGACTTCGGCCAGGTCGATGACCGGCGTTTGGATGTCCGGGAGCAGTTCCGGATTGTTGTAGGCCCCTGCGGCGGGTGCGATCGCCCAAAGCGAGAGGGCCAAACAGAATGCGGCGAGCGATCGGAAGAGTTTGTGCGGCCAGGTCTGTTGCATGGATGTTTTATACCAAATTCTCAAAGGTGAACGATAGGGAAGTGCTATTAACCCGGAGATAATCGAAAACTCATATTCGTTACAATTGTTAACTTTATCATAAGTGTGGGTCTAAAACCCCGTCCTGAGAGGACGGCTTTATGAGGATGTCAACACAGAATCCCCGAAGTGCACCCCGCCGGGGCGGGGTATGGAAATGAATTGACAATTGTCAATTGTCGGCGGTCAATTCTCAATTACTGACGGCACAGTTGCCGATCGCGATCGCCGAGGTTGCGGTTGGTTTTCAGGTAATCCCGGAGCCAGTCGCAGGCTTTTCGCATCAAATCATCCAGATCCAAATTCCAGAGGATCACGGTCTGGTCTCGACTCGCCGAAGCGAGGATGCGGCCGTCGGGGCTGAAACTCAGGGCCATGACGCTATCTCCGTGTGCCATCAACGTTTTCAATAACGTGCCGTCGCGGGTGCTCCAAATGCGGACGTAGCCGTCGTAACTCGCCGAGGCCACCAGCCGGCCGTCGGGGCTGAACGCCACATCCGTCACGCTGTCACTGGTTCCCTTCAACAGCGTGTCGAGCCAGACCCCGTCCCGACTCCACAACTTGACTTTATTGTCATATCCGGCCGTCGCCACCACCTTGCCATCGGGACTGAAACTGACGCCCAAAACGTAGCTGTCCGACACCTGGATCATTTTCAACTGTTTTCCCCGCCAATTCCAGAACCGCACCGTGCCATCGTCGCTGGCCGAAGCGATGGTGTCGCCGTCAGGACTGAAACAGACCCGATTCACCCACCCCCGATGTCCGTGCAGGGTTCGCAGCAGCCGGCCGTCGGCCGTCCACAACTTCACCGTCCGATCCTTGCTCCCCGTGACCATATATCGGCTGTCGGGGCTGAAATTCACGCTCATGACGCTATCCCCGTGGGCGACCCACGTTTTCACCGGTTCGGGGGCAACGATCGCGGAAGAAGCGACCCCCCGGGTCGGCCTCCCCCGGGAAGGCCGGCGATCGCCCCACCGGCCCGAGTCCTGGTCGGCATCGAGGCGCCGCCAGAGTTTCACGCGGTGGTCATATCCGGCCGTCGCCACCCACTTGCCGTCCGGGCTGAAACTGACCTCAGCCACGCGATCGCCGTGGCCCGAGAGGGTTTGCAGCAACTGCCCCGAACGGCTCCACAGTTTCACCGTCCGGTCTTGAGACGCGGAGGCGACGATGCGGCCGTCGGGGCTCCAACTCACATCCAGGACCCGATGTCGGTGTCCCTCCAGGATGTCGAGGGGATTGTTTTCCAAACGCCACAACTTGATCGTTTTGTCGTAACTCGCCGAGGCGAGGGTGCCCCCGTCGGGGGAAAAATTCACCCGCGTCACCTTGTCCCCGTGACCCCGAAACGTCAGCAACAATTCCCCCTCCCCACTCCAGAGCCGCACCGTCTTGTCATCTCCCCCCGTCGCCACCATCCCAGCTTCCGGGGAAAAGGCCACGCTGTAGACAGTCCCCTCGTGTCCCTCCAAAACCCCGATCAGCCGTCCCCGGCGGTCCCAGAGTTTCGCCGTCCCGTCCGTCCCGGCGGTAGCGATCCGATCGCCGTCCGACGAAAAATCGACCGCGTAAATGGTACATTCCTGCTGCTGGGGCGGACAGTGGTTCAGGCGCCCCTGCCGCCGGCCCCGGCGGTCGAACAGTTGCACCTGCGGGCCGTCCCCGGCCACCGCCAACAGCCGGCCGTCGGGGCTCAAGTCGAGCCACTTGAGGGGCCAATCGGGAAATCGCAGGGTTTTCAGGACTTCCCCCCCCGGACTCCAGAGTTTCACCGCGCCATCTTTGGAAGCCGAAGCCAGCAGTTCACCGTCCGGGGAAAAGCGGACGCTGGAGACGAGATCCCCGTGTCCGGCCAGGGTTTGCAACAGTTCCCCGTCCCGACTCCAGAGTTTCACCGTCCGGTCATGGGAGGCCGAGGCCAGCATCCGGCCGTCCGGGCTGAAATCGAGGGCGGACACGCTTTCGCCGTGTCCTTCCAGGGTCGCGATCGCCTCCCCTTCCCGCGTCCAGAGTTTCACCGTGCCATCGACGCTGGCCGAGGCCAGGCGATCGCCCGAGGGGCTAAAGGCCACGTCCCACACCACGTCCCCGTGTCCCTCCAGGCGGTTGCCCTCGTGGGTTCCGTAGACGGCCTGTCCGAGGGTGGCGGCGACCCGCATTTGGGCATCCCGCAAGGCCGCCGAACCCGGGGTCAACCGCCGCAGGCGCTGCAGTTGTCGGGCAGCTTGCAAACTTTCGAGCATAGCGTCGAAATGGTAGTGGGAGAAAAACAGGGCGTCGGAGGTAGCCGTCAGGGAGGTGATGTAGGCGAGGCGCTTCTGTTGGTAGGCGACGAGTGTGGAGATCCCCAGCCCCACCACCGCCGCCAGGGCAACGCACAGCAGTTGTTTCAGGAGGCGGTTGCGGTGGACGAGCTGTTCCTGACTCAATTTCCGAGCCGCTTCCGCCTCGTTCTTGGCCACCTGGGCCTGCCGGAGCCGTTTTTGAATCGTCCCCTGCCGCCGGCGATCGAGGACCGCGTAGCGCGATCGGATCGGCACAACGAGATAGTCGTGCATCAGTTGGTAGCGGTCTTCCGGCTCCTCCCGGCGGCGCAAAAGCAGCCCGGATTCGAGGATGACGTCGATGAAGGAGTGGCCGACCGCCGGGGGGTGGCGGACCGCGGCGGTGAGTTCTGACCGGGTTTTGATCGGGCGGCCGAGTTTGTCGTCGGTGAGGGCGAACAGCACGTCCCAGGCTGCCTCGGCGTTCTCCGGCCCGCAGTCTCCCACGATCGCATCGATGGAACGCCCGATCAGGGTAGCTTTCGGGTCCAGGCCGAGGCGTTGATAGTCCCGCAGCGTCCGGATGCCCCCCTGCCCCTCTTCCTGGAGTTGGGACCCGACCACCTGGAGTTCGATGGGGCGAATTTCGCAGCGTTCGTCGGCCAGATCTTCTACCAACTGGTCGATCAGGGCGCTTTCGAGCTCAAATTTCGCCCGCCGGGTGAGGCGCTCGATCGCGATCCGAGCCTCGGCCCGGGAAAAGTCCCGCAGGTGGTAGCGGACCCGTTTGTCCAAAATATTGTTGTTGAGAGCATCTAAAGGACACAGGGTCTCGCATTCGAGCAAGTAGTGGAGGCAGCTTTCCCGCAGGCAGAGGATCACTTTCACGAAGGGGATGTTCAGGCACAGCCGCAAAAACTCGTAAAAGGTTTGGCGGTGCACCCGTTCCCGGGACACGAAAAAGAATTCCTCAAATTGGTCGAAGATCAGAACGGTGAGGAGGTTTTTGTCGGCGTTTTTTTGCAGCCGGTCCGGCACGAAGGATTCCGGGTGCAAAATGTACGCGGCCCGGTCGCCACCGAACTCCTCCCGGGCGTATTGCGAAGCCCGGACGGTCCGGTACCAGAGCCGCTTCAGGTTGACATCTTCGAGTTCGATGTAATCTTGGTGGAGTAAGGCATAGGCTAGGGCGCCTTCGACTTCCCGCACCCAGTCCGTGTAACTGCGGACGACCACGGGGAGCAGGTTCCGGGCGCCGAGGCTGATTTGTTCCAGGGCCGGCACCAACCCGGCGTCGATCAGGGAACTCTTCCCCACCCCAGACCGGCCGTGCACGACGATCAATTTGTGGTCGTCGCGCCCCAACCGCCGGATCAGGTTGTCGATGTCCCGTTCGCGGCTGGAAACGGTCAGATCCCGGGCGACCGCTATTTCGGCTTCACCTCCGGCGCCGGCGGGGTTGAGAACCCGTTTGGGTGGTTGCAGTTGGTGGACCCCGATGAAGGCGCGGAATCCATATTGATGCTCGATTTCCCGCTGCCGTTTCTTGACCCGGAAAGCCTGCAGGTATCGGCCGCTTTCGTAGTACAGATCCCGCAGCTCGGCGAGGATGTCGATGTAGAGTTGGGGGTCGTAGCCCGGGGAGGTGGAACGGCGGGCGGTTTCCAATTCCCGGATGGCCTGTTCCCGGCGATCTAAGTGTTTGCAACTGCGGGCCGACAGCAGCAGGTAGGCTCCCCGTTCGCTCTGGGAGTCCCCCTCGGAGAGGATCGCCAGGGCCAGCTTGGCCAGTTCCAGGGCTTCGTTCCAGGCGCCGCGCCGGAGGGCGACTTCTGCCATGAAGCCGTAATCCCGGGCCAGTTGGCGGTCGGGGCCGTAGCTGAGGTGCATTTTCAGCCCCGTTTCGGCCAAAACTTGCAGCTCCTCCCACTGTTGCAGCCGTTTGAGGACTTCGCCCAGGTGAGGGAGCACCCCCGCCACCAGGTCGGGGCGTCCGACGGCGGCGAAGGTGTCCCGGCACCGTTCCAGGTTGGTTTTGGCGCTTAGGAGCGGGGGGCGGTCGGCCGCGGGGCTGCGGGCGGCCTGGAGGCAGTCGGTGAGGGCGATGTGGAATCTGATGATCCCCTGACGTTCTCGGTGGGAGATGGGGCGGGAGCCGGTTTCGGGGCCGGCGTTTTGCAGGCGGGCCAAGCTTTGCCGGTAATGTTGGCGGGCCCGGTCCGGCCCGTCGAGCCCGTCGCAGTCGAGGCCGAAGATGAATTGGCGGCTCGCTTCTAGGAAGGGGTCCAGTTCGACGCCACGGTCGGCCAGGTCTTTCCAGGCCGCCTCGAGTTCCCGACGGCGGCTCGAACCGGGGGCGAAGTCGTATTTGGGGGGGCCGGACTGGTCGCCGGGGTGGGGAGTTTCGGGTTCCCAGTCGCGGATTCGCAGTTCCGCCAGGGAAAAGAGGGTGTGGGCTTGTAAGGTGAGGAACTGCAGCAGTTGGGGGGTCGCCATCTCGAAGTGGATGGTGGCCGCCGCCCAACTTTTGAAGTCCGGGGCGAGTCGGATCAGTTTTTTGGCTAGATTATCTGTGACCCACAGGACCAGCGGAAAGGGAAAGGTTTTGCGAAATTCGTCCCGCACTTGGTTGGTGGAACTGAGCAGGACGTCGGGGGATTCCACCCCGTCCAACCCCGCCACCATCAGGGCCGACGGGGGGGGAGCGGCGATCGCGTCTTTTAGGGTGCTGTAGAGGGTGACGACGTCCGCAGAAAGGGTCAGGGTTTGAATTTCGAGGCTTTTTTGTCCGGTTTCGCGCTCGCAGAGCCGTTCCTGGAGTTTTCTGATCATTTGCCGCCGCAGGCCGGAGTAGTTGCAGCCGGCTAGAATCAGGGAAAATTGTCCCTGGGACAGGGAGATGGCGCGCACCAGGCGGGCGAGCGATCGCTCGTTTTGGCTCGGGCTTTGGGGAGGGGTCAATTGGTCTATCATGACACGTTGTTGCCAAAAATGAGGGTTTGCGTGGGAGGATATTTCCCGGTAAAATAGCCGAATAAACCGGTCGAAAGCCCCCACTTTGAAAGGATAAAACAAGACCAGCCGATCCGTTTTAAAATCCGCTCGATCAAGCCATCTGTCCCACCCACTTTTGACTTTTTGAAAACCCTGAAATATAGCAGTGAGCGCTGGAGTCGTCACAGACCTTAATTGTCAAAACCCTCGCTCCGACTCCCTAATACCGACTCCCGAATCCCTTTTCCCGAAGATGGCAGTTCCGGTCAAAATTTTCCCGATATCTATCTGGGGATAGCTGGAATTTTGCCAAAATTATCCCGTAGTAACCCCGATAAAATTGACGTTCTGGAACGCCGATTTTGCCAATATTTTCGATGATTTTAGGGGATTTTTCAAGCCCCACTTAATATTTTTTAATATCGTCTTTTTGATGTCAGGCCTTTTCCAGTTCGGACGGGGGAGAAATGGCCGGCTGTTTCCGACGCCAATTTTGGTAGTGCCGGGTTTCGGCCAGGGCGGGATTGATCCCGAACCAGCGCCCGGAGCGATCGCGGTATTCAAAGACGAACATACTCCGCAGCAGGGTCTGACATTCTTCCTCCCCGCGCACGCTCTGATGTTCCACCACTTGCAGCAACAAATTCCATTCGTCCTCGGCGATCGCCCCGAGCAAATCGTCCCGATATTCCCGGATCACGTTTTCTAGACAGGCGGCGGAAAAGGGGGGATCTTCCTGCTGCAAACAACTGTACATGAACATTAACAACCGGCGCATATGTCCGCCGCTGATCCGGCAGAGGCGATCGAGCACTTCCGGGGTTTCAAACAATTCCGGGACGCGAGCCATGCGGTCGTCCGGGGGGATCTGGGGAAACGCCCTCGCCAAAACCATCTGTCGGAGCAAGGTCAGGCCGGGGGGGTAATCTTCCCCGGTGCGCGCGATGACCGGGACCATCGGTAACACTTTCGGCTTTACCCCGAAGCGACTCGAAAGCCTGCCGTAATCGTTGGAAAAAATTAAGGTCAAGGGGATGGTGTAGATGACGTGGCAATGCAGGCGCCGGAGTTGTTCACCGCGATCGACGAACAGGTATTCCGGCTGGGTGCGGCCCCAGGATTTGGGGGAATTGTCCACCCGGTCGAGGTTGTCTACGATCACCGCCAGACCCCGTTTCCCCCGCTGTCGCAACATCTCGGTAGCCGGTTTCAGCAGCTCGGAGTTCACCGCTTCCAGAATGCTGCTGACCCGGGGTTCGAGGTACTGCCGCAGTTGCGATCGCAATTTGGGGGAGTCTTTGGTTTTGGCGGTGATGCGGGCGATGCCGACGGAGATTTCCGCTTCGGCTCCCAGCTCGATGGGGGTCTGCAAAAAGTCGGAAATTTCGCCGAACAGCCGCCCGAAATATCCCGGTTTCAACCGTATCCCCGCCGCCTGCATCTGTTCGCTCACCTGGCGGGCGATAGCCAGGACGATATCGCTGACATCCACATCCGCCATGTCCAGATCCTGGGAGGACTCGAAATAAACAACGTGGTATCCCTGGCGCTCCAAGGCATCTTTGAGACGAAATAATTCCGTGGACTTGCCGCAGCCGATGTGGCCCGAGAACAGTTGGCAGGTGGGTTCGTCCCCCGAGAGCAACGTGATGGTGCGACTCAACTCCCGGACGATATCGCTGCCCCGGACCGCCGAAAAATCGATATAATACTGCCGATCCTCCGGATTTGCCATGTCGATGGTTTTGCTGGGGTTGCAAGCTTTGTAAAATTGATTCAGGTTCAGCTCAACCATAAATTCACTATCTCGTGTTAGGATGCCTCACTTTGAGTGTAGGATGACACCGAAGCGCTGGGGATGTGGGGAGATGGGCATCGGGGGAGCGAATCCTCGGGGGGTGGGGTCTGTCGGGAAGGGAGCCGTCGCCGATCGGCTTCGCCCCCCATATGATCGCGATCGCGGCGATTTCTGAGATAGATGTGACCAGACATTCGGTGGATCAATGACCAATATCGTATCCGTTTCGACAACTGAATTGGGGAATCGCCGCCGGCAACTGCGCCGTCAGCGCCGTTTGAAATTGGTTCAGGTCCTCTGGCAAACTTTGGCCGTCGGCAGTTTGGCGGGGGGGGTGGTGTGGGCGATCGGCCAACCCATCTGGCAGATCCGACAACCCGAACAGGTGGACGTGGAGGGGAACTATTTGCTCTCCGACCGGATGATCCGCTCCAGCCTGCCCCTGTCCTACCCCCAGTCCATCTGGCAGATCCAACCCCGGGCGATGGAAAAGGCCCTGTTGCGGGAACAGCCCATCGAGGAGGCGATCGTCAGCCGCCAGGTGTTCCCCCCCCGCCTGACCGTCGAAGTGACGGAACGGCGTCCCGTGGCGATCGCCTCCTCGGCGATCGCCACGAACCGCAGGGGGGGCGACGCCGACCTGGGATGGCTCGACGCCGAGGGGAATTGGATGCCCTTCTCGAGCTATACTGAGCTAAAACAAACGGACCAACTGCCCGATTTAAAGGTCGTCGGCCCGGTCGAACAGTACCGCCCGCACTGGAAACAACTGTACGAGACCCTGAGCCGCTCCCCGGTTGACGTTTATGAAATTGATTGGCAAGATCCGGCTAATATTATTTTGATGACTGAGATCGGGGCAGTCCACTTGGGGTCCTACGGAAGTCGCTTTTCGGAACAATTACAGGTTCTCGATCGGATGAGAAAATTGCCGGAACAACTCGATGTCAGTCAAATCGACTACATTGACTTAAAAAATCCCGGCTCTCCCCTGGTTTTGATGGTTTCGGATAGTCAGTCGGAATCCCTCACCTCTACCCCCGAGTCAACCTCGGATTGAATCCCCCTTTCGCCCGACCTTCGGTCTTGGTTTCTCGTCCGACTTACCCTATAGTTAAATTTGAGTTGCCTCAATATTGAAACTGATTCATCTACCCCAACCGCTTAATCAAATCATGCTTCATAAGAGCAATCTGGGTTCCACCCCAAGCGAACGACAATCAGAAGGAAAAGCCAACTTGTGGACGGCAGCAGAATCGGCCAATCCGTTTCGCAAAAACGAAGGATTAGGAAACTTAAATAGTGATGGTAACGCCATGTCTCACGAAGAGTCCTGGAGTAGTGATATTGTTCCCAGTAACGCGGCCAAGATCAAGGTGATTGGCGTTGGGGGAAGTGGGGGCAACGCGGTCAACCGCATGATTGAGAGCGAGGTTTCGGGGGTGGAATTTTGGGCCGTCAACACCGACGCCCAGGCCCTGACCCAGTCCCGGGCTTCCAAACGGTTGCAGGTGGGTCAGAAATTGACGCGGGGTTTGGGTGCGGGGGGCAATCCGGCGATCGGCCAGAAGGCGGCGGAAGAATCCCGGGACGAGATCGCCCAGGCTTTGGAAGGCTCCGATTTGGTCTTCATCACCGCCGGTTTGGGCGGCGGCACGGGAACCGGCGGCGCCCCGATCGTGGCCGAGGTGGCCAAGGAAATCGGGGCGCTGACCATCGGGGTGGTGACGCGGCCGTTCACCTTCGAGGGCCGGCGGCGCATTTCCCAGGCGGACGAGGGGATTGCGGCCCTCCAGACCCGGGTGGATACCCTGATCGTGATCCCCAACAACAAGTTGCTCTCGGTGATCAACGAGCAAACCCCCGTGCAGGATGCGTTCCGCTACGCCGACGACGTACTCCGCCAGGGGGTGCAGGGGATCTCGGACATCATCACCATCCCCGGACTGGTGAACGTGGACTTCGCGGACGTGCGGGCCGTGATGGCCGACGCGGGTTCGGCCCTGCTCGGGATCGGGCTCGGATCGGGCAAGTCCCGCGCCCGGGAAGCAGCCCTGACGGCGATTTCTTCGCCCCTGCTGGAGTCCTCCATCGAGGGCGCCAAGGGGGTGGTGTTCAACATCACCGGCGGCACCGACCTGACCCTGCACGAGGTGAACGCGGCGGCGGAGACGATTTACGAGGTGGTCGATCCCAACGCCAATATTATCTTCGGGGCGGTGATCGACGAGCGGATGCAGGGGGAAGTGAAGATCACGGTGATCGCCACCGGATTCAGCGGCGAGAACAAGGGGACGATGCCGCCTCCGGGACGGGAAGCGCCGGTTCCCAAACCGACGAACCCGCTGTTCCAGCGTCCCCAAACGACACCGACACCGCAACCCGAGCCGCAGCAACCCAAGCAGCCGGACCTCGACATCCCCGATTTCCTGCGCCGCCGCCGTCCGACCCGGTAATCATCAGATCCGGTTATTGGGTACGCAGGCTGACCCGAGATCGGGACTCGGAAGTCGGTATTCGGGAGGGGTGCGGAACAAAATTGCTCCATTTTCCCGGGCATCCTTGCCCGCAGGTGTTTTGGGGTCGATTGTCGGGATTTGATATCAAGTGGCGATGGAAAGGGTCGAAAATGGATTGTCCGGGGTTCCGGTGGCGATGACGATCGCCGGCTCGGACAGTGGCGGGGGCGCGGGGATTCAGGCCGACTTGCGGACCTTCGCCTTTCACTGCGTCCACGGAACCTGCGCTCTCACCTGCGTGACGGCTCAGAATACCTCGGGGGTGATGCGGGTCGATGCGCTCCCCCCGGAGGCTGTGACGGCTCAAATTGACGCGGTGGCGGCCGATATCGGGGTGGGGGCGGTCAAGACGGGGATGCTGTTGGATGCGGGCATTATCGAAGCGGTGGCCCGCCGGTTGCGGGATCTGCCGGTGTCGGGGCTGGTTGTCGATCCGGTGATGGTGTCCCGGACGGGGGCGCAGTTGATCGACGATCGCGCCATCTCCATCCTCAAGCACGAGTTGCTCCCCCAGGCGACGATCGCCACCCCCAACCGCTACGAGGCGCAGATCTTGGCGGGGATGGCGGTGGAGTCGATGGAACAGATGCGGGAGGCGGCGGCGCGAATTCACGCCCTCGGGCCGCGGGCGGTTTTGGTCAAAGGCGGGGGGATGGAAGGCGAACTGCGGGGGGTGGATCTGTGGTTCGACGGAGAACAGTTTCAAACCCTGAAAACCGCGATGGTGGACACCCCCCACACCCACGGCACGGGGTGCACCCTCTCGGCCTCGATCGCCGCCCACCTCGCCCTCGGCCGTCCCCCCGCGATCGCCGCACGACGGGGGAAAGAGTACGTCACCGAAGCCCTCGCCTTTTCCCTCCACATCGGCCGCGGCCAGGGGCCGGTCGGACATTTTTTCCCCCTGTTGCGGGGGCGGTTCCCTAATTCACCCGATTAACCCGAGTGGGAAGGTCGGGCGCGGCGCCAGTACAGGTATTCGTCGCTGGCGGACTTGAAACCCGATCTCGACCGGCTTTCGGCCGTCTTGGCGGCGGTGGCAGGGGACGACGCATCATTCTCTTCTGGCACCAGGGGCGTGGAGTTTCTCAACAGATCCCGCTGCACAGCCGCGATCGCCTGGCGCACGGACTGTTTAATTTGATCTGGCAATTCGTTCCCCGCCTTGCGCTTTTGGTGCAGCCACCCTTCTTTGCTGGAAGCGTAGAGGGGGGGCAAACGGTTCAGGGCGTAGGTTTCCACCTCCACCCGTTTGATGTACTGGGTCAGCCGCGGAGACAGCAATGCCAACTGGCGCCGCACTTCTTCGGCGACCAGATCTTCCATAATGTTATGATATTTTCTGGATTTAGATGGTGCCATGCCGATTATTTTAGAATTCAAAAGGACATGAGTCTGGTGCTACATCTGAGGCCAAGAAGGCGATCTTTTCCGGCAACAACAGCAACCGAGTCGTTCGGGTAATTGGAGTTACGGATTTGGTGGCGGCAGCAAATGAGTTAAAGTGTCAATGGTCTGCGATTCGGCATCCCCAACCAAGTAGCCGATTCCCCGGTGGACGTGCAGACGAAATTGCTCCACCAGGGTTGGGCGATCGGTCGCCAAACCGTCCTCGTGACAGCGCTGCTTGAGCGCTATCAGCAAGACGTCGGACAGTTCTCCGCCAAATACTCGCCACGTCAGTTCGATACCGCCCTTTGTCGAGTCGGAGACGGGAGAAGGAAGACTCGGCTCGGCCAAAGACCGGCAAAATGCCCAGCGACACAAGATGTTCCACTGTTCGATTTTCGTACTGCGCTTGAGTCGAATCAGTTGTTCTTTGGCGGCTTCGGACAAACGAAACCGCTCGATCGGTGATTCCATTGTCTTTCCCGAGAAGACAGCTCTCCGCATCACGACGGAGAATTTTCGCGAACTAATATCTACAATTTATACACGATTCATCAGTAATTTTTCAGATCGATCCACATTTTTTACAAAACTTTTAAAATTCAGCCGCCGCCGTCCCCGCGAACGCCCCCCACCATCGCCCCCCTCACCCCCGTCGGGCGATGAGATAATATCGCCACGGGGCCGGATAGCCCTCGACGGTGCGGGTGCGATCGCCGGGATCGAGAAATTCCCCCAGGCTGTCGATATCCGCCCAGGGCGTCCGTCGCTGTTCCTCCGGGGAGAGGGGGGCACTGAAAATGGCGCGGATATTAGCAAAACCAGCCCGAATCATCCAGGTTTCCAAGCCAGATTGGGTGGGGAGGAACCAGATTCCCCGGGCGTTGGCATAGCGTTTGCGGGGGGTGAGGGCGATCGCATCTTCTCCGGGGATTCCCTGGCAGTCGATGACAATTTCTCCCTTGGGGGCGAGGGCTCGCCGCATTTTCCGCAGCAACCTGATCGGATCGGTGTGGTGGTAGAGGATGCCCAGACAAAAAATCGTATCGAAAAAATTGGCATAGTCGTCGATATCTTCCACCCCCAACAGTTCAAAGTGGAGGGTATCCTGTCGGGCGATATTTTGAATCAGTTGAAAGTTCCAAAACTGTTTGGCGTAGGGTTCAAAACCGACGACGCACTCCGGTTTTTCGTGCGCCATCCGGAACATGAAATAGCCGTTGTGACAGCCGATGTCGGCAACTTTTCGTCCTTTTAGGGAACTGATGTGGGGCAGGATTCGTTCCCACTTCCAGTCCGATCGCCACTCCGCATCGATGAACGTTCCGAACAATTCAAACGGCCCCTTTTTCCAGGGACAGAAGGTTTTCAGGGCGGCTTCAAATCGTTGTCGATCCGCGGCGGAGAGTTCCCCCGCGCGGCCGACTTTCACCACGGAACCGGCCGCGTCAAACTCATCGCTTCCCAGGTCTGCGACGGCTTCAACCGCTTCTCGGTAGGGTTGCAGTTTGCGATCGAAGAGGCGGGGATGAAAGGCTTTTCGCTTTCGGAGAATGGCTTCCCGGTCGATGTCGATATCGTATTTTTCTAAATACTCTGGGGGAAGATACATGGAAATTGTCGGCTCCGTCGTCGGGTTGTGAGGGTGGGGGAAAGGTGGCGATCGCGCCGAGACTCGACGAGTGTAACATATAATCGCTGCCGGCACTCCTCGGAACTTTCCATTGTTGACTCGAACTAAAACGCGATCGCCCGGGGGAAGAAACCGGGTTTTTATGATAGTTTTTGATAACCCCCGACAAGGGTTATAAAAACCCGGTTTCTCAAAATGCGATCGCCCCCGACAATTCTCGTCAAAACCCAGTGTCTCAAAACGCCATCGCTAATCCTGTTCCAGCCACATTTCCAACATCGCCGTGGGGATGTAAACCGTGGGGTGGTTGAACAGCGTCCGCACCGCCTGGGAACCGTGAGTTTTCAGGACAGTTTGCAGGCGGCGTTTGAAATTGGGATACTGTTGGAGTGCCCGTTCGACGGCTTGCTCCGCCTCGGCGTTATTCTTCGTATTTTGTGCCACGCGATCGAGCAGTTGTTTGACTTCCAATTGCAGCGATCCGATCGCCTCCTCCGGTTTGGGAGGGGGGGAGGCCGGGGTGTGGCGGACGGCTTGGCCGTTGGTGCGGGAAGATTTGATGGATTTCGGGGGAGTCGCCGGGGGAACGGGAGGTTCGGGGGCGCGACCGCCAAAATTCTGCACGGCACCGGCCACGTCGATGCCGGTAGTTTGGCGCAACTCTTCAAAAAATGCGGCCATTTTGGTGGCGGTATTGCCCTGGCTGGCATCGACGATGGTGACGTTATCCACGGACACCTCGGGGATGGTGGAAGCCATCGTCTTCAACAGCACCTCCAATTTTTGATACAAGAAAATTTCCCGGGCGTTGGGGCCGGCCGCTTTCCAGGATTCAGCCAGCCGTCGAATCCCCTCGGCCTGGGCTTTCCCCTCCTCCACGATCTGAGACGCATCCCCCCGCGCCCGGGCGATCGCACGCTTGCATTCCGCCTCCGCCGGGGCCACCACATCCGCCTGCAACTTCTGTTCCACCTGTTTGATACGTTCCTTCTGGACCGCCACCTCCGCCTGAGTCCTCGCCACCTCCGAGGCGATTTCCGACTCGGACTCGGCCACCACCGCCCCCCGTTTCGTCATAGCATCCTTGACCCGGCGATCGGCCTCGGCCCTGGACACCTCGACTTCAGTTTCCAGCTTCTTCAACTCCGTCATCTTGCGATTTTCCGCCGTGCGGATCGCCGCGTCCGCCTTCGCCTGGGCTTCGGCGGTGCGGGCATCCCGCAGCAGTTCCGCCCGCTGCTGGCGTCCGATGGAGTCGAGATATCCCACGTCGTCGGAAATATTCTGAATTTGCAGGGTATCCAAAATCAGCCCCAGTTGTTCCAGGTCGTCTTCGGCCTCCTCCAGCAAACTTTTCGCGAAGGCCAACTTGTCGCCGTTCACCTGTTCCGGTGTCAAACTCGCCAACACGCCCCGCAAATTCCCCTCCAGGGTTTCTTTGGCGATCTGCTCGATTTCGTTGCGACTCTTGCCCAGCAGGCGCTCGATCGCGTTGTGGATGGTGGGTTCTTCCCCGGCAATTTTGATGTTCGCCACCCCGTCCACCCGCAGGGGGATGCCGCCCTTCGAGTAGGCGTTGGACACCTTCAACTCGATGATCATGTTGGTCAGATCCATCTGAAAAGCGCGTTCGAGGAGGGGTTTGCGGATGCTGCGACCCCCCTTGACCAGACGGTAGCCCACATCCCGCCCGCCTTCGGTGGGGCGGCGTCCGCCCGCGAAAATCAGCACTTCGCTGGGCTGACAGATGTACAGGAGGTTGCGGATGATAAACACCGTCGCCCCCGTACCTAGACCCAATGCAGCCAGTATGGCGATGACAATTCCCATAATCGACTCTCCAGGAGGTTTTACTTTTGCGTTTCGACAACGGGCGAGGAGTTGCCGTTGCGGTGGTCGCCGAGGGTGCGGGAGACGTTGATGCCGAGGGTGCGATCGACGCTTTCGAGGAATTGGCGGAAGATTTCGGGGTAGGCCTGCACCAACCCGGCGATCGCTTTCCCGTCCCCGTTGTCGATGATGTTGACATTCTGCAAGTCCACCCGGCGGGGAATCTGGGCCGCTTCCCGCAGCACCATCTCGATCTGCTGCAAGTAGAACAGTTCCGAAGCATCCGCCCCCATTTCCTGCCAGACGGCGTTGATCAGGTCGTTGACTTCAGCCGAGGCGCGGGCATCTTCGGCCAGGGCCGCCGCCTCGCCCCGAGCCCGCAGTTCCCGGGCTTGGCGGTCGGCCTCCGCCGGGAGCACTTCGTCCACTTCCAGGCGCAGCCGTTCCAACTCCGCCCGCACGGTCTGCAGTACCTGTTCGGCCCGGGCGCGGGCTTCTTTTCCAGCAGCGGTGGTGCGTTCTTCCTCCGATCGCGCCTGCTGTTCAAGTTCGGCGCGAATTTTCCGCAGTTCGTTTTCCTTTTCCTGGATGAAGGTGCGGGCCTGGGTTTGGGCGACTTCGGCCTGGCGGCGGCAGTCGGCCTCCACCTGTTCGGCTTCGGCGACGGCGTTGGACTCGGCGATTTCCGCATCCCGGGCGATCAGGGCGATCTGACGCCGGCCGATGGAGTTGAGGTAATCTACGTCATCGGAGACGCTCTGGATTTTGAGGGTATCCAACTGCAGGCCCAATTTCACCAGATCCCGGGAGACATCCTCGGCAATGCGTTCGGCGAAGCGGAGGCGGTCTTCGTTGAGTTGTTCGGGGGTGAGGGTGCTGACGACGCCGCGCAGGTTGCCCTCCAGGGTTTCCCGCGCCACCCGGGAGATTTCGGAGCGATCGCGATCGAGAAACCGTTCGATCGCATTTCCCACCACTTCCAGATCGTTGGAAATTTTCACGTTGGCGATCGCCTGGATATTTAACGGCGTCCCCCCTTTGGAATAGGCGTTTTTGACCTCCACAGGGACGGGCATGGTCCGCAGATCCATCGTTTTGACGGTTTCCAGGATCGGCCAGCAGATCGCCCGACCACCGAAAATCACCCGGTAGCCGACTTCCCGCCCGTCTTTGCTGCGGTGCTTGCGGCCCGAAAGGATCAGGATCTCGTTGGGCTTGCAGATCTGCATGAAGGTGTTAAGGAACCACAGCAGCAGCAAGGCCCCGAAAATGCCGAGGGCGATGGGCAAGCCGGTGACGATCTGATCGCTGATGTCATTTCTGCGGGTCGCCGGAAAGGGGGCTTGAGCCTGCACCACTTCCGCGACGACGACCTCGTTTTCCCGGTTGAAAGATGCGACAAATTGTTGGTTCATGGCGGTTTCCAGAAAGAGTGAGCAGACGCCTTGACGGTGGCGGGCCCGTTAAGATGGGGACTGTTTCAGGGCATCTTCCGAGACGACCCAGACCCGGTTTTTTTCCATTCCGACCACCAGCACGCGATCGCCCGGAGAGAATTCCCGGCTTTCCTCGGTCATCGCGCCCATGTCGAAGGTGCAACCCTTGACGGACAGCCGCACTTTGCCCCGGCTGTCGCGGTCGAAGGGAAGTTCCACCGTCCCCCCCAGGCCGATCAGGTCGTTGGATTGCATCATGCTGTTGGCCTGCTGCGATCGCAGGACATCGAAAATCCACACGACCGCCGCCCCGCAAAACACCCCGACGGCAAGGGAAATCGCCGCGATCGCCGTCGGAGTTAAACTCGGACTGAGAAAGGAGAGGATCGTCCCCGTCAGCCCGAAGAAACAGACCCCAAACGTCCAGAAGCGCAGGCTCAAAAAGGGGATCGTCAGGCGCGGCGACCGGCGTTTGGGTTGCAAGACTCCGCCGGATTCGGTCGGATTTCGGCGATCGGCCAGTTCCACATCCGGATCGAATTCCAACTCAAAATCCGCGCCGTCGAGTCCCGCGAAAGCGGCCAGGGCCACGAATACGCCGCCGACCGTCAGGCAGATGATGTATAGCGTCGTCATGATGTTCCCCCAGTTTGGGATGGTCGAACTGCCTCGGACGCCTCTATTGTGGCAAATCGATCGCCCACTCGCCCCCATTTCGTAACGAAAATTTGCGATTTGGCTGCTATTTCAACCGGGCAATTAATTGGTCAATTTCCGACTTTTCGGTAAAATAGTGCACGCAAGCCCGGATGCAGTCGGGATCGAGGATCGTCCGCACCATGATCTGTTCCCCCTCCAACGCCGTCACCGCCTGTTTGTGCGGGGTGCCGTCGGTGAGTTTGAACGACACCAACCCGGCTTCCGGCGGTGCGGTCCGCAGGCACTCCACCCGGGGAAGTTCCGACAATCGTTCCCAAAGGTAGCGGCTGAGGTCGCAAATTTGCCCGTACCGTTGCGCCGCCGTCCCCCAGTTGTTGTGGAGGGCGATCGCTTCCCGCAACCCCCCCAACAGCGGATAGGCGGATGTCGCGATTTCGTACCGCCGTCCGTCCGGTTGCCAGTCCAACGGCGTCCCCTTGGCATCCACCTCCACGCCACGCCAGCCGATAAAGGTGGGACTCAGATGCGATCGCCCCTCGGGACTGACGTACAATCCCCCCAACCCCTCCGGGCCGCACAGCCATTTGTGACCCGTGAACCCATAAAAATCCACCCCGGATTCCGCCAAATTCAGCGGCAGCACCCCCACGGATTGGGCCGCGTCCGCCAACACCCGCACCCCTCTCGCGTGGCAGGTTTCGACGATTTCTTTCAGGGGCAACACCTGGCCGGTATTCCAGAGGATGTGACTGAAAACGAATAAACGGGTATTCGCCTGCAAGTGGGCCGCGATCGCTTCGACGGGGTTCCCTTCATTAAGCGTCTCCAACAGCGGACAAACGGATATTTCGACATTGAAGCGGCGCCGAATTTCCCGCACCGTCGCCACCACCCCGGGATGTTCGCAATCCGAGATTAACAAATGATCGCCGTTTTGCCAATCGATGCCCCACAACGCGATATTACAGCCGACGGTGACATCTTCGGTGAGGGTGACGGTTCCCGATTCTACCCCCAATTCCGCCGCGATCGCCTCCCGCGTCAGGGCGATTTCCTCCTGAACCCAGCCGTTGATTTTCTGGGAAAAAGGGCCGCCAACCTGCACGAATTCGTAGGATCGGGCGATCGCCTCCATCGCGGGACCCGGCAGCGGTCCCTGTCCGCCATAATTGAAATAGGCCTTATTTTCCAAGGCGGGGAACTTTCGTCGGTGGGTTTCGAGTGGCAAATTGTTCATCATCTTCTTGAGGTTGCAGCCAAATCCACTTGTATAGCAGGGAAGAGGCAAAAGGCAATAGGCAACGGTCCGACTCGATCCCCGACTTCCCACCTTTCCGGGGATTGGTGCTACTATAACGGATAACCTCGACTCCGAATCCTCTACGGGTATTGATGCTCATCGAAGATCAACAGCTTCTGTTTTATCAACGCTGCCACCGACGGGCTTTTTTGGATGTGTACGGCGATCGCACCCAGAAAGAACCGCCCAGCGATTTTTTGCTGAAATTGATCGCCGATAGCGGCGCCTATCGAAAAACCGTTCTCGGCGATCGCACCTATTCCCAGCCGGAATACCCCTACAAAGACTGGGAAGCCGGATTTCAAGCCACCCTGGAATTGATGAAACAAGGCGCCGATCGCATCTATCGCGGCGTCTTATTATTTCACACCAACCGACCCCCCGCCCAACTCCCAGAAGAAGCCCCCTCTCAAGGGGGGGCGGGGGCGATCGACTCCCCCCCTTCTCAAGGGGGGACGGGGGATCTCTACTCCCCCCCTTCTCAAGGGGGGACGGGGGATCTCTACTCCCCCCCTTCTCAAGGGGGGGCGGGGGATCTCTACTCCCCCCCTTCTCAAGGGGGGGCGGGGGGGGATCTTTCGACTCACAAATCGGATCTAATATTAGATAGCGATCGCGAATTTTTATCCCGACTCCCCGACGGCATCACCCTCCTCAGCCACCCGGATTTGTTGGTAAAAATACCCGGCGTTTCCGTCTTTGGAGATTGGACTTACATTCCCCAAGATATCCGCCTCGGAAAGCGCCCCAAATTGGACTATCAACTCGTCGCCGCCCTGCACGCCCAAATTTTGGCATGGGTTCAAGGAACGATGCCCGATCGCTCGGTTTTACTGTTGCGCGATCGCAGACCCTATTCGATGAATTTGGGACAACGACTTCCCCAACTTCACGACATGATTTTAGACTATATTACCATGCTGCAGGAGCGGCAGGAACCGGAGATTTTTATCAGCCGCCAAAAGTGCAGCCTCTGCCAGTGGCACGCCGACTGTCACGCGATCGCAAAATCTCAAAATCACCTCTGTTTGTTACCCGGAATTACCCCCAATCGCCAAACCCGACTTGAGACATTGAATCTCACCACCGTCGAATCCCTCGCCCGCACCTCGCCGGAGGATTTGAACCTCTATCCGGAATTCGAGAACGGCATCGCCCAGCAAGTCATCCGCCAAGCCGAGGCGGTATGGCAAAATCGGGCAATTTTGCGGAGCGAATCGGAGGGCGACGGAAACGGAACGATTCCCGATCAAAATAATAGCAGAAACGGTTCGGAACCCGATCCATTTTGGTTGCAAGCCCCGGTGGAATTATACTTCGATATCGAAGCCCAGCCGGATCTGAATTTGGATTACCTGCACGGCGTTTTGGTGGTGGACAGGCGATCGCACACCGAAACATTTTATCCGCTGCTGGCGGAAACGATGGCGGACGAAGAGGCGATTTGGGAGCAATTTTTGACGCTGGTTTGGCGGTATCCCATCGCCCCCATTTTTCACTTTTGCGACTATGAAGCCAAAACCATCGCCCGCCTCGCTAAACTCTACAAGACTCCATCCTATTTGTGGCGTCCGCTAATGAAACGGTTGGTGGACGTTCATCATCAAGTCGTGCAGACGGTGACGCTGCCGGTGGAAAGTTACGCCCTCAAATCGATCGCCCGCTGGATCGGTTTTGAATGGCGGGATGGGAAGGCGAACGGCGCCCAGTGCGTCTGCTGGTACGAACAATGGTTGAAAACGGGCGATCGCACTTTATTGGATGCGATCGTCCGCTACAATGAAGATGATTGTCGGGCGACGTATCATGTGAAGCGGTGGCTGGCGGATTTTGTGCAGAGTTGACTCGAAAGATGGGGGGAAGAAACCGGGTTTTTAGAGTTATCGATGGGGAGGAAGAAACCGGGTTTCTAGAAGGATCTCTGGTTCCCATGTAAAATATTCATAGAAACCCGGTTTCTAGAGTTATCGATGGGGAGGAAGAAACCGGGTTTCTAGAAGGATCTCTAGTTCCCATGTAAAATATTCATAGAAACCCGGTTTCTCAAAACTGAAGGAATCGGGAAAATTGCTGAACTAGCAAAAATATGATAAAATAGCCTCGGGTAATTGATAGCGATCGCCGAATTATGAAGACACAGATTGAATCCGACGGGCAAATCAAAATACCGCCCGAAATTTGCCAGCATTTGAGACTCAAAGAGGGGGATGAGTTACTTTTTATTGTTGTCGGCAATGAAATCCATTTGCGTCCAATTGAAAGAAAACGTCTGAGCGAATTTCGGGGAGTTTTGCCGGCGACCCGACCCCATCCTGGAAAGGCGGAAATTCGACAAACTGTCGCCGAATCTTTGGGCATTAACAATTTAAAGTCGGAAGGATGAATAGCTATTGGGTGGATGCCAATGTTTTACTGAGGTTTATCACCAACGATCCGAGCCATTTAGCCGAACGAGCTACCCAATTCATTGAGAAAGCCGAACGGGGCGAATTGCTTCTCAAAGTCTCTTCTCTGGTGGTGGCTGAAGTGGTTTGGGTACTCGTCTCTTTTTACGGTTATTCTAAAACGGAAGTTGCGGATGTTTTGATTTCTTTATTAACGTCGGAAGGGATTGTCCTTGAATCTGCCGAACGGGTGATAGCTGCCCTCGACAGTATGGCGACTAAAAATGTTGATTTTGTCGATGCTTATCTTGCCGAAACTGCCCGCCAATCCAATGAATCTATCGCCTCTTTTGATAGAGACTTCAGACGTTTAAATATACCCTGGACAGAGCCGGATTGATTGACGGATAAGCCGATCGCACTTCACCCCTTACAATAAAATAAACTCCCATCCCCACCCATGTTTGTCCTGAAATTTCCGATCGCCACAATTCTCACCCTCACCCTAATTCTGGGACTGACGCAATCCCCCGCAATCACACCCCCGGCGCCCGATCGCATCGGGGAATTGACGGTTTTGGGAACGGCGACGCTTCCCACGGGGTTCACATTTGCCCAGACGGAGGTGGGGGGACTTTCGGGCATCACCTACGACGCGGGGCGAGATCTGTTTTATGCGGTTTCCGACTCCCGCGGCGACAACGGACCCCCCCGATTTTATACGCTCAAATTGAATTGGAATTCCGAGCCGCTAAAATTGGATAGCATCGAAGTGGTGGGGGTGACGTTTTTAGTGGATGCCGAGGGGCAATCTTTCCCCGTCGGAAGCATCGATCCGGAGGGGATTGCATTCGATGGAAATCATCTTTGGATTTCTTCCGAGGGCAACGTGGAGCGATCGCATCCCCCCTTCGTTAAACAATTCTCTTTGCAAGGGCGAGAAGTGGCGGAATTGCCGATTCCCGACAAATTTTTTTCGGGCGATCGCAATATCGGAATTCGCAATAACCTCGCTTTGGAAAGTCTCACCCTCACCCCCGATGGAAATACCCTGTTCACCGCCACCGAAAACGCCTTGATTCAGGACGGTCCGGAAGCCGACGAAAACCGGGGCAGTCCCAGCCGCATCCTCCGCTACAATTTGGCGGCAGCCGAGCCCGAGGGCGAATTTCTCTATGAGACGGAATCGGTTGTCGCCAGTTCGATCATTTCCGGCGGGTTCCGAATTAACGGGTTGGTGGACTTGCTGGCGTTGAGTGACACCCGGTTGCTGGCGTTGGAGCGATCGTTCGCATTGGGGACGGGGAACACGATCCGCCTGTTCGAGGTGTCCCTGGCGGCGGCGACGGATATCGCATCTGTCGATAGCCTGAAAAATCACATCGGCGATGTCTCCCCGGCATCCAAAACCCTGCTGCTGAGTTTCAATACCTTGGGACTGGCGGTGGACAACGTGGAGGGGTTGACCTTCGGGCCAATTTTACCCGACGGACGGCGATCGCTCATTTTCGTCGCCGACAACAATTTCAACCCCCTCCAGCAAACCCAGGTCATCGCCTTCGCGATCGCCAGGCCCCTTTCCAGTCGCCCAAACGCTTTCTCTCAAAGGGTTTCAAGCTTTATCCAAAAAATATTGTCCGGGGGGGTTGACAATCCCGGAAAATGAGTTAATAATAGAATCTGCGCGAAAAAGCAAAGCGAACTGCAAGGGACTGTAGTTCAATTGGTCAGAGCACCGCCCTGTCACGGCGGAAGTTGCGGGTTCGAGCCCCGTCAGTCCCGTTCAAAAGTATTCCCCTTATACCGGGGCTTTAGCCCGCACATGAAGGAGCCACAGTCCTCTACCGTTACCCATTTGTTACTCATAATCCCTGTCTAGCATGGGTCAATAAACCTTTCTGTGGGGGCAACCGTCCCCGGTTGCCGACTGCAATTCCCTATTACGCCCGGAAGCCAAGAAATAGGAGATCAGATCCCAGATCTGTGGGGGCAACCGTCCCCGGTTGCCGACGGCAATTCCCTATGACTGCAATTCCCTATTACGCCTGGGGGCCAAGAAATAGGAGATCAGATCTCAGATCTGTGGGGGCAACCGTCCCCGGTTGCCGACTGCAATTCCCTATTGCCAATCGCGTCACGGATGGCAGGGATTCCCCATTATCTATTCCCTATTACCTATTCCCTACTCCCGGTTCCTTTAACTCCCCGAATGCGATAGACTAACAAATTAGTCAATTGAGTTTGGTGGCGATAAATTAGGCTTACCACCTTTTGCGATAAAATATTTAGCACAACTCAAAGACAATTGCGATATGAGTGTCCGAGTTCGTCTGGCTCCGAGTCCCACAGGTAACTTACACATCGGTACGGCCCGAACGGCCGTGTTCAACTGGTTGTTCGCCCGAAATCGGGGGGGACAGTTCATTTTGCGGATCGAAGATACCGACTTGGAGCGATCGCGGCCCGAATTCACCCAAAATATTTTAGATGGATTGAAGTGGCTGGGCTTGAATTGGGACGAGGGGCCGTTCTTTCAGTCCAAGCGGATCGACCTCTACCGGGACGCGATCCAGAAATTGTTGGACGCGGGACTCGCTTACCGCTGCTATTGTACCCCGGAAGAACTCGACGAGATGCGATCGGCCCAGAAGGCGAAAAATCAGGCGCCCCGCTACGACAACCGCCACCGCCACCTGACGGCGGACCAACGGGCCGCGTTCGAGGCCCAGGGGCGTCAGCCGGTGATCCGCTTTAAAATAGACGACGATCGCGAGATCCGATGGAAAGACCGGGTTCGGGATTCGGTGGTCTGGAAGGGCAGCGACCTCGGCGGGGATATGGTGATCGCCCGAGCCGCCACGGGGACGGAAGTCGGCCAACCCCTCTACAACTTGGCCGTGGTGGTGGACGACATCGACATGAACATCACCCACGTCATCCGGGGCGAAGACCACATCGCCAATACCGCCAAACAGATACTACTCTACGAAGCTTTGGGGGGGACGGTTCCGGAGTTCGCCCACACGCCGTTAATTTTGAATCCGGACGGGCGGAAATTGTCCAAGCGGGACGGGGTGACATCGATTTCCGAGTTCCAAAAGCTGGGATATACGGCCGAGGCGTTGGCGAATTACATGACCCTGCTGGGGTGGACGCCGCCGGATTCCACCCAGGAAATTTTTACCCTGGAGGAGGCCGCAAAACAGTTTAGTTTCGATCGCGTCAACAAAGCCGGGGCAAAATTTGACTGGGATAAACTGGATTGGTTGAATAGTCAGTATATCCACAATCTGCCCGTTGCGGAGTTGACCGATCGCTTGATTCCCTACTGGCAGGAGGCGGGCTACGAGTTCGATCCGGAAGGCGAACGCCCCTGGCTGGAACAGCTCACCGCCCTGATCGGCCCGAGTCTGACCCGCCTCAAAGATGCGGTGGACATGGCTTCCGGGTTCTTTGCCCCGACGGTGACGCCCGACGAAGAGGCCGAACGGCAGTTGGAACAGGAGGGGGCGATCGCGGTTCTGGAGGCCGTCCGGGACCAACTGGAGCCCGACGAGCCGCTCGACACCGACGGGGTGAAAGCGATCGTCAAAACCGTGACCAAAGAGACGAAACTGAAAAAGGGCCTGATCATGCGATCGCTCAGAGCCGCCCTCACGGGGGCCGTTCACGGCCCGGATTTGGTTGAATCTTGGGTTCTCCTCCACCAACGCGGCGTCGATCTGACCCGCTTGCAACAGATATTAGACCGTTAATTTATTGAGGCTGAATGTTATGGCGGATTCTAAATCCAAACCAGAAAACGATAAAACAACGCCCACAACCAATTCCCCCGCGGCTCAAAAACCCGCTTCAAATCCAGAACCCACCCCCGCAAAACCGACGACATCGGGAACTGCCAACAAAATGGAGCCCCCAGCCAAGCCCGAACCCCAACCCGAACCCGTAGCGGCAAAACCGGCCGAACCCAAACCCGAACCCGTAGCGGCGGCAAAACCGCCCGAACCCAAACCCGAACCCGTAGCGGCGGCAAAACCGCCCGAACCCCCATTGGAACCGGCCACCGAACCCAAAGCCGCGATCGCCGAAACGACGACCGGAACCCCGGAAACGGCAGCCACAGATGTCGCCGCCATCACGGATCGGGTGATGGCATTTATCGCCAATTTACCGCAAATTTTCGGCCAGTTTTTCGGGGAATATTCTCGCCCCCTCACCACCGTCATTCTGATCGTGGTGTTGTTGGTGACACTGCGGGTTTTGGTGGGAGTCATCGATATCATCAACACAATTCCTTTCGTTCAACCGACCTTGGAATTAGTGGGAATTGGATTTTCTGCCTGGTTCGTCTACCGCTATTTGCTCCGCAGCGAAACCCGCCAGGAACTCGTGACCCAGTTCAACGCTTTAAAAGCGGAAGTGTTGGGGGAAGAATCCTAAATGGAAATCGTTCGGCTTTGAGGCTCACCCGCACATTTCCAATTCTCAAATGGAGTGGAAGTGAGTATCACTTAAATCATTACACTTCCATTAAATTCTGTTTAACGTAAGTGAAAGTCCCGGGACTTCACCGGATTGAATTCCCCTATCTTGAATCTAGATGGGGGATTCTTTTAAAAAGGCAAAAGGCAAAAGGAAAAAGGAAAAAGGAAAAAGGAAAAAGGAAAAAGGAAAAAGTCAAAAGTATTACCCCTGAGAAAAGAGAATAGAGAAACTTTTTTCTCACTCCTCATTGCTCACTCCTAAAAAGGGGAGGCTTTCGACTCGATTTTTGGGTCATTACAGTAAATACATACAAAAAAATGAAGGTTGGGAAGACGCAAAAGATCATCTTCGGCTCAATGATTGTTACCCTCGGGTTGGCGATCGCCGCTCCCGGAGCGGCTCAATTGCAGCAGCCGAGTGCGACGCCGATGTTTGAAAATCTGACATTATCGCCCGATTTCAGCCCCGACCCGCTGACCATCCGGGGACTCAGCGGCGGCCCGGTATCCGCCCAAGAAACCACGGGCCGGGAGGAGACGCCGACGGGCCCCTGCATCGGTTACGTGGACGAGCAGCCGGACCACACGCTATTTTTGACCGAGTTTTTTAGCTATCTGAGTTTGCAGGTTCAGAGTAGCGAGGACACGGTGATCGTGATTCGGGGGCCGGGGGGCAGTTGGTGTAACGATGATTTCGTGGACATGAACCCCGGCATTGCCGGCCAGTGGCTTTCGGGGAAATATGAGATTTGGGTCGGTTCCTACGAGCCCAACACCTATCATCCTTATGTGATTCGGATCAGCGATCGCGAATCTGACAATTGATAATTGATAATTGATAATTGATAATTATCAATTGCTTCCGCCTTCCCCGCCCCCCTACGGTCCCCCCTTGCCGGGGTAGAATTCCGACGCGGGTTTAATTTCGGTGACGATCGCGCGATCGTAGGTGCCCGAGAGTTGCAGTCGGTGTTTGGAATGTCGGGCGATCCGTTCTTGTTCCGGGGTGTGGTAAAAAATCACCGAGCGGTACTGTTCGCCGCGATCGGGGCCCTGGCGGTTGAGGGAGGTGGGGTCGTGGATTTTCCAGAATATCTCCAATAATTGTTCGTAGGAAATGCGATCGGGGTTGTATTGCAATTGCACAACTTCCGCGTGGCCCGTGATCCGGGCGGCGACATCCAAATAGGACGGGTTGGGGAAGTGTCCCCCCATGTATCCGGTGGCCGTCTCGGTGACGCCATCGACCTGTTTGAATGCGGTTTCGACTCCCCAAAAGCAACCGGCGCCGAATGTTGCGGTTTCGATCATGTTCGGTCGGACCTGCGATGGAATGGTTTCGATTTTTAGGGTAACAAAGAATTGTGAAAAAGGTGAGATTTTCAGCGATCGCAAATTTACGGACGCTCTCTCGGTGGCGCGAGAATGGTTGCCCAGGTGGAAACCGAGTTGAGATAACAGTAGGATTCTAGAATGAATTCATAATAACATAAAGCCCCGTCGCGCCCGTCCGCCGCCGTCCCATCGAAGTCGCCACTTTGCCAAATTGTCTCGATCGCGCGATCGCAACCAGCCGAAACCCGGTACAACAGGAGAGGAGAGTTAAAAAAAAATCGATCACAATGGCAACTTATGTAGTCACGGGCGCCACGGGCGGCATCGGGTTGGAATTTTGTCGGCAGTTGCGGGACCGGGGGGACACGGCGATCGCGGTCTGCCGCCAAGCCACCCCCGAACTCGAAAGCCTGGGGGTGCGGGTTGAGTCCGGGTGCGACATCACCTCCGATGAGGCGGTGGCCGAGTTAGCCGGCCAGTTGAAAGACACCGCGATCGATGTTTTGATCAACAATGCCGGCATTTTGAAGCGAAACACCCTGGAAAATCTCGATTTTGAAAGTATTCGGCGCCAGTTTGAAGTCAACGCCCTGGGGACGCTGCGGGTGACCCACGCCTTACTCCCCAACCTCCACGCCGGCTCGAAAATCGCCATCATCACCAGCCGCATGGGCTCCATTGACGACAACACCTCCGGCAGTTCCTACGGCTACCGGATGTCGAAGGTGGCGGTGAGTATGGCGGGAAAGTCCCTCTGCCACGATTTGAAGCCCCGGGGAATTGCCGTCGCCATTTTGCACCCGGGGTTGGTGAAGACGCGGATGACCAATTTTACCGGCATCACCCCGTCCGCGTCCGTCAACGGATTGCTGGCGAGAATTGAGCAACTCAATTTGGAGAATAGTGGCACGTTTTGGCACGCCAACGGCGAGATACTTCCCTGGTAATTCATTATCGTCGGTCGTCGCCTTTAAAGGGTGATTTTCCGCCACGACACTGGCGGGTCCGGGGGACGCGGTGGCATTTCAATTGTACTCGCTCCCATGGACGGCGATCGCATCTTTCATGAGGTGACGGAAATGGATCGAATCCACAATCCCCCGGCATCGACCCCGGGGGTGGCGATCGCCCCACAATCGACTCTTAGGTAGAAGACAAAAATCTCCAAAATGTTAGAGTTATATGTATAATACGGGCGATGTCATCTGAGATTTTGCCAGAGAAGGGTGCGTTTACAATTCAGTCTAATTCCCAGGGACTCAATCCAAATCTAAGATTTCTGGAACTCGAATTTGTGAATTCCCTTTCAACGTGAGGTTGGAAATATGCTTCATCTCAATCCAGCTCACCGCGACCCATATCACTCGACCTTGAGAGTGGGGATAAGACCGGGGGGAGCACCTAAAAAAATGAGTTTTACCGGACTGCATTGGGGTTGGCTTTCATTGGACTGATGTCAAGTAAATTCCCGATTCTGCGATGTTTGCATCTACCCCAATATCCCATGAAAAAATATCGGTCATTAACGACAAAAAATGAAACATTTTTCAACCAAATTTTCAGCCCATTACCGATTTTTATAGCGGGGCTATTTTTCGGATCTGTGATCACCGTATATGGAACGCTAAGAAACGTAAATTTGAATCGATATGTGGGCGACAACTCCCCGGAAGATGTGGTCGATTTTTACGGCGAGTTGCTGGGAATTGCGCCGGAATATTTTGAAGGGCAAAAGCTGTACAGGGGCTATATCAAGGATATTGAAATTACCGTCAATCCGGACAACTTGGAGATTTACACGTGGCCGAATTCCCCCTGCGGCGATGCCATCAAGGATGGCGATCGCTTGAAGATCGACGCTCTGAATCAAGAAATCGAGGACGATCGCATCAGAAAAGATGCCCAGTTTACGACCTTTAAAAATCAAATTAATACCCTGCTAAACGAGGGCTTTGGAACCCTGGAATTGGTCGATGTCGGTGGCCAGGTAGCCCGGGTCGAAATCAATTTACTGCGCCCCGAAAAAATCTGTTATCGCCAGCCAGAATCGCTGCAATCTCTGGAACAAATGCTGGGGAATAAAAAATGGAAAGAAGCCGACAGAAAAACCTATCAAATCCTGCTCGAATTTGGCGACAAAGGTCGGAAAGGTTATCTGGATGTCGAGAGTCTCCGAAATTTTCCCTGTCCGGAGCTCAAGGTCATTGATATGCTGTGGCGGGAGGCCTCTGGCGATCGCTTCGGTTTCCAAGTTCAGAAGGAAATATATACGGAAACTGGCAACGAATTGAATCCGGAAAATCTCCGCAAATACGATCTAGATTCGTACATTCATTTTATCGACCTAATTCGCTGGATCGAAACCGGCAGCGAGGACGGAAAAGAAAGCTGGCGACCCAACGATAAACTCACCTTTTCTCTGGAGGCGCCGGAAGGTCACTTGCCCCGCTTAAATGACCTAGACCGGGGCTTAAAAATTGAGGAATCGGGCTTCCAGTTAAATTCCCCTAATTCCCTCCCCCTCACGACCCAAGAAATTCAAGCTCGCCACCTATTTTACTCCCGGGTCGAAGCCTGCGGATTGTAACGGCGATTCCGGCCTAGACGCCACGCGATCGCCGGGGTGCCGACGTCCCCCCGACAGTACCGCCCCACGGAGGTGGACAAATTGACGAAAATCATTACAATTTGAGGGGAAGTTTCACATCCACCCCCGAACCGCCGATGAACCGTATCAGAACCTCCGAAAACGACCCGATCGCCGTCGATTTTTTGCCCTCCGAATGGGTGGAACTGCCGGGAAAAATTGGCATGACCTTCGCCCCCGGAAAGCAACACCAGGGAATGCACTTTTGCTGGCGACGAAATTTGCAAAAAGATTTGGATCGCCTGGGAGAAGCGTATCGAACGGATATCTTAATTTCTCTGATCGAGGCGCCGGAACTCGAACGGGTTCACATCCCCGATTTGATGCCGGAAGTGCGGGCCCGGGGTATAGAAAGTTGGTGGTTTCCGATCCCGGATCTGAAAGTCCCCACCTCGATGGAGGGCCTGCTGGATCTGGTCGAGAAGATTCTCGGCGCCGTGCGCGACGGTGAAACGGTGGTCATCCACTGCATGGGGGGTCTGGGCCGGACGGGGGTGGTGGCGTCCTGCTGTCTGGTCGCCCTGGGCTGCGACCCCGAAGATGCGATCGCCCAAGTTCGCCGCGTCCGCCAGTATACCGTGGAAACCCGCGAACAGGAAAACTATGTGGTCCAATTTTCCCGCGCCTGGATGAAACGACACACTCTCATTTCCCTCGACTCGCGCCTCTCCCAAAAACGATACGGCTGACAATATCGGTCATTTTGTTAACTTTTTAAATGCGAAAATCTTCAAATCCAATATTTGTGGCGATCGACCCGAGGGCTATTTGGAGAAACATCGAAAATGCTAAAACCCAGAATCAAACTCCAATTCGCCTTTTTCTATCCTCTCCTTTATCCCCTGTTGAGACTCATCTCTCCGAACAGCCTCTGGACGGGCAATCGATCGCGAAAAGAAATCGCCCTGACCATTGACGACGGCCCCCATCCCCGGTACACGCTCGAACTACTAGATGTGTTGGATAAATACGGCATCAAAGCCAGCTTTTTCTGGCTGGGAGTGTCGGTCGATCGCCATCCGGAAGTCGCCCGAGAAGTGTATCGCCGGGGGCATTTTATCGGAATTCACGGCTACCAGCATCTCTCATTTACCCGTTTGAGAAAAGAGGAATTAAAACAAACTTTGGAAAGGACAAAAGAAACCATCCATAAAACTTGTGGCATCGACCAAAAAACGCTTCAATATGTCCGCCCACCCAACGGCTTTTTCACCTGGAAAACCTTGGGACTTCTCGCCGAATGGGGCTACCGGACGGTGATGTGGTCGGTGGTGCCGGAAGACTGGGTGGAACCGGGCGTCGATGCGGTGGTTTCCCGGGTGTTGCGGCAGACGAAAAACGGCGCGATCGTCGTCCTCCACGACGGCTACTTTGGCGGGTGCGATGTCGCCGCCTCGGTCGATAAAATCGTTCCAGAATTGTTGCGGCGGGGGTATAATTTTGTCAGTATTGACGAGTTTTGGAAACAGGTAAAAGTCAAAAGGCAATAGGCAATAGTCGGGGCGATGGGGGGGCGATCGGACAATTGGCACCCAAAGATGATACCGTGTTGGTTGCTGTGGATTAATGAGCCGCGATCGCCCTTTTAACATGGTATTAAGACCCGAAACCGACCCGATTACCGGACGACTTCGCCTGGTGGGGGAAGACATCCCCGAAGATGTGACGTTTTTTGAGAACGAGTTGGCAGTGTTCCCCCTCGGAGTCTTCATGCGGGGGGGAAATGACACGGTGCGGGGGTCGCAAGATTCCGAACCCATCCGGGGAAATGGGGGCGATGACCAATTATTCGGAAATGGCGGCAACGATTTTCTCTCCGGGGGACTCGGAAGCGATTATTTAGAAGGCAATGAGGGCAGTGATGAGCTATTGGGGGAACTCGACCCGGATACGCTGTTTGGGGGACCCGGCGCCGATACCCTCTCGGGGGGGACGGGTTTCGATTTAATAGACGGGGAAACCGGAAATGATGTGATCTTCGGGGGTCAGGACGGGGACAGTTTGACGGGGGGGGAAGGAAACGATCGCATCAGCGGCGATGCCGGCGAAGATGACCTGATCGGCGGGGAAGGGGACGACACCCTATTCGGGGGAACCGAGGGCGACCCAATTCGCGGAGACGAGGGAAACGACCTGATTTATGGCGAAGCGGGGGACGACTTCCTCACGGGTGGGGACGGCGATGATGAAATATTCGGCGGACGGGGGAACGATCGCATCCTGGGAGAAGCCGGAAACGATCGCCTCTTCGGCAATTTGGGCAGCGATACCCTGGCCGGAGGTGTCGGCAACGACACGTTTTTTATCCAAGCCGGATTGGGTGTCACCACCATCGCCCAAGCGGACCAGATCTTCGATTTTACCCCCGGCGAAGATACCATTTTCCTCCTCGGCGACACCCCCATCGACGGGTTAAATATTGTCGAAGAACCCGATAACGCCAATAATACGATCCTCGAAGCCGAAAGCGGGGAAATTCTCGCGGTGGTTCGGGGCGTCCGTCCAGATAATATTGCGCGATCGGATCTGTTCGTCCCCGGTGTCCTCGCCTTCGAGTCCCCCCGATTTGAAATTCAGGAAAACGGCAGCGGTGAACCCGTCACCGTCGTCCGTTCCGGCGGCGAAGATGGCGCCGTCGGCGTCACGGTAGTTCCCACCCCCACAACACCCCTCCCCCCCGACGGCGTGGATCTCGGCCCGATTATCGTCAATTTCGAGAACGGCGAACTCGGCCCCAAACCCGTCCCAATCCGGATCGCGGATGACAGCGTGGTGGAGTACCCCGAAACCCTGCAACTGTCCCTGGAAGATCCCACCGGAACCGCCGTTTTGGTCGAACCCGCCGCCGCCATTTTGGAAATTGTCCCGGACGAAGAGCCCCGCGATCCGGTGCAAACGTTTGATAATCCCGCAGCGGAAGCCTTTTCCCGCTTTGGGGCGGCGGTGGAAACGGGGGGCACCCAGGTTTATGTCGGAACGCCGGGATGGAACGGTTCTCAGGGACTCGTTTACCTGTTTGACGTGCCTAGCGGACAATTATTGCAAACGTTCAACAATCCCTCGTCCTTGGCCGGAAATTCTCAATTTGGGATGTCTATTGCCACTTGGGGGGGAAATCCGATCGTCGGGGCGCCGGCGGATAGCAGTCTCGCCCCCGCCACGGGTGCGGCTTATCTGTACAATCCGGTTACGGGTGGGGCGATCGCGCAATTTCTCAACCCCACCCCCGATCCTTTTGACAATTTCGGCTACAGCGTGGCGGCTTTCGGCAATACGGTGGCGATCGGAGCCCCGACGGATGGCACTTCCGGGGTGCGATCGGGGACTGCCTATTTATTTGATGTCGCCACGGGGGAATTATTGCAAACCTTCAACAACCCCGACCCCCAACCGGACGACTATTTCGGGGCGGCGATCGCGGCGGTGGGGGACTGGGTGCTCGTCGGCGCCCCGGGAAGCCTGAGTGCTGGGGGTTCTAACCGTCCGGGTGAGGCTTATATGTTTAACGGTGCCACGGGGGAGTTGATCCAAAGCTTCCGCAACCCCAACCCCGGATCGGACCGTTTCGGCCACGCTGTCGCCGGGACGGGGATCGGACGGGACATCCTCATCGGTGCCCCGGGGGACGACCGGCGGGGAGTGGATGCGGGGGCGGCTTTTCTGCTTGACGGCATCACCGGGACGATTTTCGAGGATTATTCGCCGCCGAAATTGCGGTCTGGCGATCGCTTCGGGACGTCTTTGGATATGACGGGAAATAGCCGCGTCCTCGTCGGGGCACCCGGTTTCGGCCCCTTTGATTACGGCGCGGCGTTCCAATTTCAACTGCGGACGGGACAATTTTTGGACACCTACCTGCACCCGAATCCGAGTCCGGGTGACGGGGTTTTGGGTTTCGGCGCCGCCGTGGCGGGTTTCGGGACGGGGGCGATCGTCGGTTCGCCGGATACCGATATTGGATTGGAAAGTGTGGGGACGGTGTATCAGTTTTAGGGATTTTTAGATTTGTTCCCCCTCAGTGCGATAGCGAATCACAGCTTCTCTGACTGATATTAAGTCCGTTTGAATACTTACACAATCCACAGATTTCGCAGATTTTCGCAGATGGGGAATTGGGGGGGATGCAGATTTGGGAGGATTTGTCAATCCCCCCCCCCGAAAATTCTGGGTTATAGCAGTGCGCGCTCGTCTGTTTACAGTTTCCTCAGAGGGACAAACCTTTAAACCCTGATGTCGAGGGAATTT